>CAIOSS010000724.1 GCA_903860995.1 uncultured delta proteobacterium
CGACGGCGGCTCGGCCAGCGCCAGCGAGATCGTCGCGGGCGCCCTCAAGAACCACAACCGCGCGGTGATCGTCGGCGGCACGTCCTTCGGCAAGGGCAGCGTGCAGACCATCCGCAACCTGCCCGACGGCGGCGCGCTCAAGATCACCATCGCGCAGTACCTCACGCCCGGCGACGTCTCCATCCAAGGGATCGGAATCACCCCGGACATCGAGCTCATGCCGATGACCGTCGACCCGCTCGACATGGACCTCGACGCCGACAAGCTCTTCCCCCGCGAGGCCGACCTCTCGGCGCACCTCACCAACACCCGCGCCCGCGGCGGCGACCACCCCGCCGAGACCGTGCGGTACTTCTTCCCCTACGAGGAGCGCGAGCAGCTTCGGCTGCGCGGCGCCGACGACATCGCCGACGACGGCTTCCGGGAGGACTTCTCCATCCGCTTCGTGCGCGACCTGCTCGCCAACGCCCCGCGCCCCGGCCGACGCGAGCTCATCGCCGACGCCCGCCCGCTGCTCGACCGCACCCGCGCCGAGCAGGTGGCCGGCGTCGCCCGGGCGCTGCAGGCCCTGCGCGTCGACTGGGAGGAGGGCGCCGACGCCGGGGGCACGCCCAACGTCGAGGTCACCATGCGCACCTCGCGGCCCGAGAACACCGCGGCGCCCGGCGAGGCCTTCGACCTCACGGTGACGGTCACCAACCGCGGCACCACGCCCCTATTCCGGCTGCGCGCCAACACCAAGAGCGACAACCCGATGTTCGAGAACCGGGAGTTCGTCTTCGGCCGCGTCAACCCCGGCGAGACCCGCACATGGACCTCGCCGCTCGGGCTCTGCGAGTACGAGGGCTTCCGCCCCGGCAGCAGCTCGCTCCCGGCGCCCGGCACCCGCAAGGTGTGCCTCGTGCCGCGCGCGGCCCTCTCGCGCACCGACGGCATCCGGCTGGAGTGGTCGGAGTCGCACGGGCACGTCCCCCCCGCGGAGGCCGTCGCGCCGCTGCGGGCGTCCATCCGCGGGCTCGAGCGGCCGGTGTTCGCGTACGGCTGGCAGTTCGCCGAGCAGCGCGGCTCGGGCAACGGCGACGGGCGCATCCAGCGCGGCGAGCGCATGACGATGTTCCTGACGCTGAAGAACGTCGGGCGCGGCCGCACCTTTGTCGCCCGCGCCAACCTGAAGAACCTCTCCGGCGCGGGTGTGCTGCTGCGCGACGCGCGCTTCGACATCAACAACATGATGCCGGGCGAGGAGCGCCGCGTGGCCTTTACCTTTGACGTGGCGCAGACCTTCCGCGAAGACGAGCTCAAGCTCGAGCTCGTGGTCGAGGACGAAGACCTCCGCGAGGTCACCTCGCAGAAGCTCCGGGTGCCCATCGCCCAGGCTGGGCCCGCGGTCACCGCCGCCACCGGGGCCTTCGTGCCCGCGGCCGCGCTCGAGCTTCGGGAGTCGCCCGCCACCGACGCGCGGATCATCCTCCGGGCGCCGGCGGGGACGTCGTTCCCGATCACGGCGCAGTGGGGCGAGTGGGTGCGCGTCGACGCCGGCGACGGCCGGCCCGGCTGGGTCGCCCGCGCGCTGGGCAACGGCCGCCCCGCCCCGGGGCCGCGCGTGCTCACCTTCGTGCTGCACAACTCGCCCCCGCTCATCGAGACCACCGGGTCCGTCACCCTCGCGGTGCGCGGCACCTCGATGACCCTCGAGGGCACCGCCACGGACGAGAACCGCGTGCTCGACCTCTACGTCTTCGTGGGCCCCCACAAGGTGTTCTACCAGTCCAACCGCGACGCGGCCGACCCGCGGCGGATGACCTTCTCCGCGCCGCTCCCGCTGCGGCCCGGGGCGAACATCGTCTCCGTGGTGGCCCGCGAGGGCGACGACGTGGCCGCGCGACGCACCTACGTCATCCGCCGCGACGGCCCCAACGGCGAGCTGCTGGTCACCCCGCGGCACGGCGAAGAAGACGACGAGGACTGAGGCGTCGGCCCGTGGGCGCCCTGTCCATCAAGAGCACGGCCGAGGACACCGTCGGGGTGATCGGGCGGCTCGGCGAGAAGCCCACCGCGATCGGGAGGATCACCAAGGTCATCGACGAGATCACCGAGCGCACCAACCTGCTGGCGCTCAACGCGGCCATCCTGGCGGCGCAGGCCACCGACGAGCAGGCGCGCGGGTCGCAGCAGGTGACCGAGGCCATGCACCGGATGACCGAGACGGTGCAGCAGAGCGCGGCCGCGGCGGCGACGCAGGCGCGGGGCTCCGAGCAGGTGCAGCGGGCAGCCGAGCAGACCCGGGCGCTCACCGGGCAGGCCGAGGGGGTGGGCCGGCTGGTGCGCTCGCTGGCGTCGCTCCAGGCGGCGCACGGGGCCCCGGCGGAGGGCGGCGCGCGGAGGCCCGATGAACGCCCCGGCGCTGTGTGACGAGTGCGGCGCGCCCCGGCTGGCGGGCGCGGCGCGGTGCGGCCGCTGCGGGGCGGCGTTTACGGGTTCGGTAAAGTCCCCGCTGGCGGAGGGCGACCCGGCGGGGGCGGCGCGGGCGTGGCGGGCGGCGACGCGGGCGACCGTGGCCTTCGTGCTGGCGAGCCAGCTCACCCAGTGGCTGTCCATCGCGCACCACGGGGCGACGGCGTGGTCGCTCGGGCGGGCGCTGGTGACGCTGGCGGTGGGGGTCTTCGTCGGCCGGCAGCTCGGACGGCGCAGCGAGCTCACGCTGGCGCTGTGGCCCTGGGTGCTGAACGCCAGCGTGGTGGTGATGGCGCTCACCTTCGCGGCGACGATGCGCTGGGCGCCGCTCCGGGGCTTCGACCTGTGGCTGACGGGCTGGGCCTGGGCCACGGTGGTGGCCTACGCGGCGGTGCTGTGGCGCCAGCGGCGGGTGGTGCTCGCGGGGGCGGTAGGGTAGAGATCGGGCGATGTTCGGTATCGGGCTTCCGGAGCTGTTCCTGATCGGGCTCGTGGCGCTGGTGGTGGTCGGGCCGAAAAACCTCCCACAGACGCTGCGCGCCATTGGCCGCGGGGTGCGGGAGTTTCAGCGGGCGTCGCGCGAGCTGCGCCAGGAGGCGGGCTTCGACGAGGTGGTCGAAGAGGTGACCCGCCCGCTGCGCGAGGGGCTGTCGGGCATCGAGGACGACATGCGCTCCACCATCGACGACGCGAAGCGCACGATGAGCCTGGAGGACGAGGCCGTCGACCTGGCGATGGAGTACCCCGAAGGCGGCCCGGATGACTTCGGCGCGCTCCCCGAGGGGGCCAACGTATACCCGGAGACGGAGGGAGCGCCGTGAGCGCCGAGCCTGAAGGCCCGATGAGCTTCCGCGACCACCTCGAAGAGCTGCGCGGTCGCATCCTGCGCGCCACCCTCGCGGTCATCGCCGGCATGGTGGTGGGGTGGAACTTCCGCGAGCAGCTCTTCGCCTGGCTGCTGCGCCCGCTGGAGGTCGCGTGGTTCTGCAACGCCCGCGAGAGCACCCCTCAGGCGTGCACCATCCCGCAGATCGTCCACTGGATGCTGCACTACCCGGTGTTCCGCTCGATGCGCGAGGTGGCCCAGCGCGCGCAGGCGGCGCTCCCGGCCAACGCGGCCTTTCCGCTCAACCCGCAGGTGCACTTCCCCGACCCCACGTCGGCCTTCGCGGTCTACCTGAAGATCGCCGCCCTCGGAGGCTTCGTGCTGGCCCTCCCGGTGGTGTTCTACCAGCTGTGGATGTTCATCGCGCCGGGGCTCTACGCCAAGGAGAAGCGGGTCGTCCTGCCGCTGGTGTTCTTCTCCACGGTGTTCTTCCTGGCCGGCTCGCTCTTCGGCTACCACTTCGTGTTCCCGGTCGGGTACGCGTGGTTCCTGGGCTTCAGCGGCAAGGTGGGCAACACGGCCGTCACCGTCATCCCGACGCTGATGATGGACGAGTACCTGAGCTTCACCTCGCAGATGCTCCTGGCCTTCGGGGTGGTCTTCGAGCTCCCGCTCTTCATCTTCTTCCTGTCGCTCGTCGGCCTCGTGACGTGGCGCCAGCTGCTCTCGTTCTCGCGCTACTTCACGGTCATCGCGTTCATCCTGGCGGCGGTGCTCACGCCCAGCACCGACGTGTACTCGCAGGTGATGCTCGGCCTGCCGCTCATCGCGCTCTACTTCGTCGCGGTGTTCCTCGCGTACCTCTTCGGCCCGAAGGAGGCGACGCCCTGGCGCGACGCCGTCAGCAAGACCCTGAAGAAGCGCGACGAGGTGATGACCACCGAGAAGACCACCGAGAAGGCCACCGAGAAGCCCCGCGCGGGCGACGCCGACGCCATCCGCGAGGCGAAGATCCGCGACCACGAGGCCAGGGTCGCCGCGAAGATCGCCGCCGCGAAGGCCAACGCGCCCCGCGAGAAGTAGCCCACTCTCCCTCATCCCTCCCCCCCCCCTCCGCCCGTGAGCCCTCGCGCGAAGCCCGCCGTCCCTGCGGAAGCCCCCACGCTCCGCTTCCGCGCCCCGGTCGAGCTCCTCGGGACCTTCCGCTTCGTCGCCGTCCCCGCGCGCGTCAGCCGCGCCTTCGCCCCCTGGGCCGTGGCCGCCCGCATCGCCGTCACTGGCACCCTCAACGCCACGCCCCTCCGCGCGACGCTGCTCCCCATCGGCGGCGGCCGCCACCACATCATTCTGCCCGCCTCCGCGCGCCGCGCCGCGGGCCTCACCGACGGCGCCACCGCCGCGCGCGGCCTTCGACGCGCACACCCCATCGCACCGCAAGCAGCTCCTGCGGGTGATCGCCACCGCCGCCCCGCCTGCGGCGCCGACGACTCCCCCGAGCACGAGTGCGACCCCGGCGACCTCGACGCGGCCTTCGACGGAACGCCCGCCCCCCTGATGGCGCTCGTCACGAAGCTCCGCGCGATGGTCGACGTCTGCGGCCCGGTCGCGGCGGTGGCCCTCCCCCGCGGGATGGTCTTCGCCGCCGAGCGCCGCGTCCTCTACGTGACCCCCCGCCGCGCCTGGCTGGAGCTTGGCCTCTGTCTACCCAGGCGCATCGAGCACCCGCGGGTGCGCCGCATCGACACCGTCACCCTCGACCGCCACGTCCACCGCGTGCGGCTGGAGTCGCCCGCCGACCTCGACGCGACGCTCGCCGACTGGGTGTGGCAGGCCTACCAGCTCGGCGGCGGTTAGGTCGCCTCACACCCCATGGGGAAACCAGATCCCGTCGAAGTCTTCGCTGCGAAACGGGAGGTCGAGCCGCCCTTCGCGCGCGTGCGTCACCGCGTAGAGCCTGGGCCGCTCGCGGAAGCGCGTCGGGTAGTAGTTCTGCTGGAAGAGCACCGCCATCGCCCGCTCGTCGGGGTCGCTGATCGCCCGCAGCTCGGCCCGCAGCTCCGGGGCGTACACCGCCTCGATGGCGCGCTCGACCGCGTCGAAGTCCCAGTCCGACGGCGGCACCTCCCCATCACGATCCCCCGCCGGGACGGGCCGGTTGCGGTTGCGCCAGAGCGAGGTCTCCCCCTCCACCGCGAAGGGATCGACGTACTCCCCATCGAGCCAGGTGTTGAAGTGCACGTGCGGCGCGCCGAAGGGAAAGGTGGTGAGACCGTCGAGCCCTGAGTAGCCCGAGAGGGCGATGGGCTGCCCTCGCGCCACGCGGTCACCCACGCGCACCAGCGCCCGCGCGAGGTGGTTGCTCGACGTGACCAGCCCCCCACCGTGGTCGATGAACACCTTGAGCCCGCCGCGGTTGAACTCGCTCGACACACGCCGCACGACCCCCGCCGCCGCGGCCACCACCACCGTCCCCACGGGGATCGCGAAGTCCGTCCCGTTGTGGCTGTCGTAGGTGAGCTGCGTGCCGAGGAAGTCGCGCGCGTTGGTGACCCGCACGCTCCACCCCTCCTCGGGCCGCGGGCGCTCGGCCCGGTTGAAGAGGTTGTAGATCGGCACCAGCCGCCCGTGCGCCGCGCGCCCGACCCACAGCGGCAGCGCCATGCGCGGGCGGAAGATACGCAGCGAGGTGTGGTCGAAGCGCGTGGGCGGGGTGTGCCCGTCGCCGCGAAAGGCAAGCAGGGCCTCGCGCAGCCGGGTGCCGATGGGCGACAGGCCGAAGACCTCGGCGACACGGAGCGGGGCGCGCTGGGGTTCCATGGATAAGGTTGCGCGGACGGTACCACCGACGCGCGGGAGACGGCCGTTGCGCTCGGCGTCACACCGGGGTTGAGTGCGCCCCATGGATGAAGCCGCCCTCACCCGATACATCACCGACACCTTCGCGGGCCTGGAGACGGCCTCCGCCGAGGGCGTCACCGTCTTCTCCTACAACCCCGACCACAAGCCCTCCGCGGGAGTCTACTTCGCCACCCTCAAGGGCCGCGACGATGACCACGACGACGTCTCGCAGCTCAACCGCCCGTCGGTGTTCCGCCTCAGCCTCGCGATCACCGAGGCCACCTACACCACGCTGTTCGGCCCGCCGCCGCCCCGCCCCGGCGAAGACGGTCTCATCGAGACCCATCACGACTTCACCGCGCTCGACCAGCTCACGCCGCACCCCGCGTACGCCTACCTGGCCTGGGTCAGCGTGCTCAGCCCCGGCGCGGCCACCACGGAGACGGTGAGGTCCCTGCTGGCCGAGGCCTACGCCCAGGCCGTCAGCCGCCACGGCCAGGCCCCCGTCGAAGGGCCATAGGGGCCCTCCCGCCCGGGCGCTCACCCGTAGCGCACGGCGAGCACGGTGTACTCCAGCGTCGCCCCGTCGGGCCGCTTCACCGTGACCACATCGTCGACGCCCTTCTTCAGCAGCGCCCGCCCCAGCGGTGACTTCCAGCTGATGTGCTTCTTCTCCAGGTCGACCTCGTCTTCGCCGACGATGTGCCACGCCGCCACGACGGCCTCCTCGTCCTCGAGCTCCACCGTCGCTCCGAAGAACACCCGATCGCCCTTCTGCATCTTCGGGTCGACCACCTGCACGTTGGCCAGCCTCCTCGATAGGAAGTTCAACCTCCGATCGATCTCCCGCAGCCGCTTCTTGCCGTAGATGTACTCCGCGTTCTCGCTGCGATCGCCCTGCGCCGCCGCGTCCTGCACCTCCACCACCACGCGCGGCCGCTCGACGCGCGCGAGCCACTGCGACTCGTCCACGAAGCGCTGGTAGCCCGCCGGGGTCATGTAGTTGGGCGTGTCGCTCATCGCCCCGGGTTGTACCCTGTCTCCCCCTGCGATGACCTCCCTCGACGACGCCCGCGACCGCCTCATCTTCGCCCTCGACGTGGAGGACGAGGCCCGCGCCCGCGCCCTCGCCGCCGCCCTCCGCCCCTCCGTCGGCACCTTCAAGATCGGCCTCGAGCTCCTCATGCGCGGCGGCATGGAGCTCGCGCGCCGCCTCACCGACGGCTCCGCCCTCTTCATCGACGCCAAGCTCCACGACGTCCCCGCCACGGTCTCCCGCGCCGTCGCGCAGATCGTCGACGCGGGCGTCCCGGTGCGCTTCATCACCGTGCACGACCCCGTCGAGGCCGCCGTGCGCGCCGCCGCCGGCCGCGCGGGCATCCTGCGCATCACCGTGCTCACGTCCACGCCTCCCTCCGCCTACGGGGGCGAAGACGCCCTCACCCGCGCCGTCGTCGCGCGCGCCGTCGAGGCCCATCGCCTGGGCGCCGTCGGGGTGGTGTGCTCCCCCCGCGAGCTCGCGGCCGTGCGCGCCGCGGCTCCGTTGCTACAGTGCGTGACCCCCGGCGTCCGCCCCACCTGGGCGAGCGTCGCGGGCGACGATCAGCAGCGCACCGCCACCGTCACCGAAGCCATCCGCGCGGGCGCCTCCCACCTCGTGGTGGGCCGCCCCATCCGCGACGCCTCCGACCCCTCCGAGGCGGCGCGGCGCGTCGTCGAGGAGATCCTCGGCGCCCTCGATCCGTCCTGAACCGCGGTCGGAATAACCGGGCCTGCCTGAACGGTTGTGCCCCTCGAATGGAGGTCACCCGATGACCCACTCTCCCCCGCATCGTCTCCGTCGTGCCGGCGTCCTCGCGAGCGTGGTCGGCGCGCTCGCCCTCGGCGCCTCCACCGTCTATTCCCAACAGGTCCCCGCGGCCCCGGGCCCTCCCCTCCCCGCAGCCACGCTCAACACCATGGAGCAGCTCTCCAACGGCTTCGCCGACGTGGCCTCGCAGACCCTCCCCGCCGTGGTGAGCATCCGCGTCGACGTCGAGAGCCGCGAGCCCGCGATGCCCCGCGGCTTCCCCTTCGGCGGCGGCGGCCGCGGCGGCGCCCCCGAGATACAGCACGGCACCGGATCGGGCGTCATCGTCCGCGCCGACGGGGTCATCGTCACCAACAACCCCGTGGTCGAAGACGCGCGGCGCATCATGGTGCACCTCCGCGACGGCCGTGTTTTACCTGCCCGTGTATTGGGCACCGACCCCGCCACCGACCTCGCGGCCATCAAGATCGACGCGACGGGCCTGCCCGTGGCCCGCTGGGGCGACAGCGAGCGCGCGCGGGTGGGCGAGTGGGTGCTGGCCATCGGCGCGCCCTTCGGCCTCGAGGCCACGGTCACCCACGGGGTGATCAGCGCGAAGGGCCGCGCGGGCCTCGGCCAGACCTCCATCGAGGACTACCTCCAGACCGACGCGAGCATCAACCCGGGCAACTCGGGCGGCCCGCTCATCAACCTCCGCGGCGAGGTGCTGGGCATCAACACCATGATCCTCGGCCGCGGCACGGGCGTCGGCTTCGCGGTGCCCTCGC
>CAIOSS010000725.1 GCA_903860995.1 uncultured delta proteobacterium
CACGCCGGCGTCGGGGCGCGCGGCGGCGCCGCCCACGCACTCGCCCAGCCGGCAGGCCTCGCCCGAGGGGCAGAGGATGGTGTCCGGGCCGGTGGCGCAGGAGTCGACGCACATCCCGCGCTCGCAGTGGCGGCCCGTCGGGCAGGTGACGCCGGTGCACGCATCCTCGGTGCAGTACCCGTCGGGCTGGCAGGTGAAGCCCGCGCCGCAGGGGCGGCACTGGCAGCCGCCGATGCACTGGCCCACCGTCGGGGAGCGCGGGTCGCTGTCGCAGACGTCGGCGCCGTCGCACACGATGCCCGCGCAGGGGTTGACGCAGCGGCCCGCGCGGCACGACTGCGCCCACGGGCAGTTGACCCCGTCGCAGAGGGACACGCAGCGCCCGTCGGAGCAGCGCTGGCTCGCGGGGCAGGTCATGTTGAGGCACGAGGTCTCGACGCAGGTGCCGCGGTCGGAGCACGTGCGGCCGGTGAGGCAGCCGAGCTCGGGCTGGCAGCGGTCGACGCACTGACCGCGGTCGCACACCCGGTTGGTCGGGCAGAGGTCGTTGCTGTCGTCGATGGCGCCGTCGCAGTCGTTGTCGAAGCCGTTGCAGGCGCGCGGGCGGGGCTGGTTGACCTGCTGGCAGGTGGTGCTCATGCCCGAGCAGATGGTGACCCCCATGCCGCAGGCGCCCCTCTGTCCGGCGACGGTGCAGGGCATGCCGGCGCCCGCGCAGCCCGAGGCCACGCCGCTGCCGCGGATCTGGAAGCGGTAGAGCCCGGGCGCGCCGCCGGCCACGTTGGTGCTGCGGCACACGTTGATGATCGTGGGCATCCGGGACTCCGGGAGGGCCACGAAGTCGCGGCGGTTGCCGGCGTCGAAGCCCACCTGGGCGGGCGTGCCGCCGAAGCCGCCGGTGCCGCCGGAGGCGTCGCCGGTGACCCACTCGCAGCGGTTGTAGCGAAACTCCACGTCGAAGTCGCCGCCGGTGGTGCAGGTGCTCGACGTCGACAGGATCATCTGGAAGTCGTTGAGCCGGTCGTTGTGCGAGTCGTAGTAGCCGACGTTGTGCCAGGTCACGACGACCCGGTTGGGCTCGATGTGGAAGCAGATGGAGTTGTTGCTCGGCTGGCCGCCGCCGCGGGTGTCGACGTCGGCCCACCACGGCGCGATCATCGGCTGCTCGGCCACGGGGAAGGCCGCGGGGGTGAAGGTCGGCAGCGCGCCGTTGAAGGTGATGTTGCCGTTGGTGTTGAGGAAGAAGGTCGTGAAGGTGCGGCCGTAGATCGAGATGCCGCCCGGGAAGGCCGGCCGCAGGTCGATGGCGCGCCCGAAGGAGCCGTCGTCGTTGGGGGCCACGCAGTGGTCCGGGGTGCCGTGGCCGTTGGGCCCGCCGAAGCCGGTGAGCAGCGGGATGGCCTCGGCCTCCGTCGCCGCCGCGCCGACCACCGCGGCCGCCGCGCAGAACGAGAGGAGGGAGCGCTGTAGCCTGCCCGGAGCGATCATCAGTGGAGCCTCGTTGGGTGGGAAAGTAGAAAGACGCCGGATCGACGTCGGCCACGGTAGTGCAGACGCGCGGCGCCCGTCGAGTTCGGCGCGCGGGTCTCCGCGACGCTCGACCGTAGCCGCGCGGCCGGGGTAGTACCTGCCAGGGTATGTGCACGATCATCGTGCTGCACCGCGCGCGACCTCTTCGCCGAGGGGTCGCCCTGCGTCACGCCCTTCGTCGATCACACCGCGCTCTTCGCGGGGCGCTGAGCTTCCTGGATGGGGGGATTGGGGCCGCGGGCGTCAGCGCGCCGCGCCGTCGTCGATCCATGCGCGGATGGCCTCGATGTCCGCCGCCGGGAGCGTCGCGGCCCCGCGGGGCATCGCGCCGCCGCACGGCGGGGCCGTCCCGCCGCGGATCTTCAGGTACAGCAGGCTCGCCATCGCGTCGCCCGCCGTCACCCGCTGGAGGCCCAACGCGGCGCACGAGCCGCCCATCGCGGCGACGCCCACCAGGTTGTTGTAGGCCAGCGTCTGCGTCGACAGGTTGAGCGCCCCGGAGCCGCCGTGGCAGCTCACGCACGCCCGCTGGAAGATCGGGTACACCGCCGCGAAGCCGCTGCCGCTGTCCGCCGGCCCGGTGTCTGCGCGTCCGGTGTCTGCAGGTCCTGTGTCCCGGGGTCCGGTGTCTGCAGGTCCGGTGTCCCGGGGTCCGGTGTCCACCGGTCCGCGATCGGTCACGCCGGTGTCCATCGGCCCGCTGTCGATGGGCCCGCGGTCGGTCACGCCCGCGTCTCTCGGGCCGCTGTCAAGGGGCCCGCGGTCGGTCACGCCCGCGTCTCTCGGCCCGCTGTCGAGGGGCCCGCGGTCGGTCGGGCCCGCGTCCCTCGGTCCGCCGTCGGCCACGCCGCCGTCCATCGCGCCTGCGTCGGGTGTCCCTGCGTCGGGTGTCCCCGCGTCGGGTGTCCCCGCGTCGGGTGTCCCCGCGTCGGTCGGCGGATCGAGCCACCGCACGATCGCGGCCCGCTCCTCATCGGTGAGCGTCGCGGGCGGCGGCGGCATGCGGCGCATGTCCACCACGACGCGGCGTATCCCCGCCGTCTCGTCGACCCAGAACTGGTACCGCGACAGGTTGATGTTCGCCGTCCCGCCCGGCAGGTGGCACGGGGTGCAGCGCCGCGCGAACACCGGCCGCACCTCCTGCTCCCACTGCTGCACCCGCGGGTCGACCGTCAGCGCGTAGCGCGACAGCCGCCCCTCGCCCAGCACCCACACGCTCCCGTTGCCCGAGCCCACGAGGCGCGCGTCGGCGGCCACGGTCACGCCCGTCGCGAGGCGCACGCCCTCGGTCGCGTCGAAGACCCCGAGCGAGCCGCCCGCGATCATCCACAGGTTGGCCCCCGCGCGCGCGATGGAGCGCACCGCGCCCGTCGTGGTCGGCGCCCCCGGGGCGAGCGCCCCGCCCGCCTGCTCGCGCCAGAGCGACCCCGCCGCGGTGCCCACCACGAGCTTCCCGTCGGCGTCGAGGGCCACCGCGCTCGCGCCCTCGACCGCGTAGTCGACGAAGCGCTGGCTCATCACGTCGAAGAGCCGCGCGCCCGTCGTGGTGCGCGCCGCCACCCGGCCGCCGCCGGCGACCAGCGTCGCGAAGCTCGGGTCGTTCCAGCGCAGCACGCGCATGCCGTCGGCGACGGCGAAGCCCATCTCGGTGCCGAAGACCGTGCGGGTCTCGTCGAGCACGGCCACCGAGCGCACCCGCTGGTCTGCGAGGCCGTAGCGCGCGGTGATGTCCTCCAGGGTCATCCGGTCGCGCACGCGCCAGATGCGGCCTGCGCCGTCGACGCCGAGCACCCAGCGCCCGCCGCTGCCGTCGCCCGCGGGCACGCTCGCGGCGTCGCGCCACATCATCACCCGGGTGTCGCGCGCGGACACGGCGCCGCCCGCGAGCCACTGCATCCCTCGCTCGCCGAAGACCACCACGTCGTCGCCCGACTCGACCACCGCGGTGATCATCCCGAGCTCGGCCATCGCGGCGTTCCAGCTGAGGGCGGTGGCCGTGATGGGCTCCGGCGCCACGTCGGGGATGGGCCGCGGGGCGTCGCCGACGATCGCAGCGTCACCGGCGTCGCCGCCAGGGCTCACGGGGTCCTCGCCGCCGCAACCGGCCGCAGCAGCGAGGAGGACCATCCAGCGGACCGAGTGTCTCTTCATACGCGCAGGAGGGATCGGATGACGTCGCCGTCGCGGAGGTACCGCCGGGGGTTGACGCCGAAGGCCGAGACGAAGGTCGCGAGGAGGTCGGGCGGGGCCACCGGGCGGTCGCCGTCGGCGAACATCCCCGCGCTGGCGGGCAGCAGCTGGTCGTCGTCGGCGCGGCCGAAGGAGGTGTTGCCCACGAACTTCGGCGAGATCACCAGCGCCGAGCCGTTGGGGTAGTGATCGCGGCCGAGGGTGAGGTTGATCTGCGGCGTGCGGCAGAAGTCGCTCACCACCAGGATGTGCGTGTGGTCCCCGAGGCGGCGGCCGGTGCGCGTCGGGTGCGGCGCGGCGTCGAGGGCGCGCACCAGCGCGGCGATGGTGTCGAACAGCTCCTGCTGGATGAGCGGCTGACTGCGGTAGTTGTTGTTGTGCGTGTCGTGCGACGCGCTGGAGAAGCTCACGCAGCGCACCAGGTTGCGCTTCATGGCCTCCACCGCGAAGGCGCAGTTGACGCCCGCGCGCGCCTGGAAGCGCCGCCCGGTGGGGAAGAGGGTCGGCTGCGCGGCCGCGAGCGCCGTGGCGTTGAAGACCTGCTGCACGTCCGGCGACAGCATCCGGGGGAGGGCCTCCAGCTGCAGCCCGAAGCCCGCGAGCTCGTCGCGGTACCACGAGCGCGCGGCGAGGTCGCGGGACTCCTCGGTGAGCAGCGCCGTGACCGCCTGCCGGTCGGCGGCGGTGGTGTTCACGTTGCTGCGGTTGAGCATCTTGGAGAGGGTGTCGACGGAGCCCACGAGCAGGGGCGAGACGCGCGCGTCGAGGTCTTCGCCGACAAACGTCGACGGGTAACCCACGGACACCGTGGGCAGCAGGCTGGTGCGCCCGAACTCGTTGGCGAGCATCGTGTCGATGCTGGCCGCGACGGGCTTGCCGCCCGCGAGGTGCCGCCCGGTGGCCGCGAAGAAGGTGCCGTCGGGGTGGCTGACGGTGTTCATCGCGAGGCCGTTGATGACCGTGAGCCGGTCGGGCATGTCCGCGAGGTCGCCGATGGCGGGGCCGAGGCGCAGCGACGAGCCCGCCGGGCGGATGATCTCGAAGGTGCTGGAGTCCGAGTCGAGGGGCGCGTCGCGCCAGCGGCGGATGGGGGCGGTGTCGATGGTGTCGGTGCTGCCGGGCTCGATGAGCCCGCGGCGCTCGTTGCGCGGGTCGAGCGAGAGGGTCACGTCCCACCCGCCGTTGGCGTGGATGAGCACGAAGAACTCGTCGCTCGCCACCGGGGGGTCGGCGAACGCGCGAAACAGCGGCTGGCTCGCGAGGCCGGCGGCCGAGGCCCCACCCAGCACCTTCAGGAACGTACGTCGACGGGTGTCCATTGGGTCCGTGTCCTCTCAGTACAGGTGGAATTCGGGGTGGCGCACGAGGCCCTCGCACACGCTCGCCCAGCCCGCCTCGGGGCCGTTGAAGCTTCGCGTGCCGGCGTCGGCGTGGCGGGAGACCGCACCCTGGTAGAGGGCCCGGAAGCGAGGCGCCCGGCTGTCCGGCGCGAGCGCCGCGGGGTAGCCCAGCACCCGGCGGTGCAGCAGGTCGAAGCGCGTGGCGAACTCCTCGTCCGTCAGCGCCCGCGCGTCGGCCGGGAGCTCGAAGCGGAAGAGCACCCGGTCGCCGAGGGCGACGGCGCCGCGGAGGTCGTTCTGCACGGCGCGCTCGCAGAGGGCGACCCCGATGCGCTCGAAGGCGGCGAGCATCAGGGCGTTGGTCTGCGGCGCGCGGGGGATGTCCACGCTGTAGTCGGGCACGCCGAGGGCCGAGAGGTAGTCCCCCCAGGTGTCGAAGAGGTTGTCGCTGGTGGCGCCGCGCAGGCGCACCTGGAGGGCCTGCGGGGACAGGCCCCCGAAGAGGGCGATGTAGCTGCGGATGAGGGTCTCCGCGGGCATAAGCCGCGGGGGCTCCTTGGGGCTACGGTCTTGCGGGATGAGCTCATGGCCGGGGATCGCCGTCACCGGCGTCGGGGTGATCTCCGTCGAGCGGGGGGTGACCGCGCCCGCGTCGACCGTGGGGGTCACCGGCGCAGGGGCGGGAGCGCCCGGGGCGGGGGTGCTGTTACACCCGAGGGTAAAGATGACCGCGGCGGCGGCGCGCTGGAGGGTGGTCTTCACGGCGTCGATCCTTCGCGCCAGGCGCCCGAGGCGAGGTTGTTGGCGTTGCGGTAGGCGTCCGCGCGAACCAGCGCCCGCACCAGCGGCCGCATGCGGAAGCCGTTGGTGCGCAGGGCGGTCACGAGGGTCTCTTGCAGCCCCTGGTCTTCCGCGGTGAGCGAGCGGCCCAGGAAGGACTCGCTCACGTTCTGTGCGACACACGACGCGAACTCGGGGGTGTCGACGACGGCGCGGGCGAGGCCCGCGGGGCCCTCGTCGGCGTGCTCGGTGGAGCCGTACGCGCCGCGGAGCATGCCCTGCGCCGCGGTGCCGAAGGCCGGGTCGTAGAAGCTGGTGCAGCCGCCGTTGGGGGAGTTGCCGCCGCGGGTGGCGCAGGCGGGGTTGAGCACGGGGAAGTCGGCGACGGGCAGGAAGGTCCACCCCGACTCGGAGACGCGGGTGAAGTACGCCGAGAGGGGCTCGAGGGTGGCGTGGCAGGCCGCGCAGCCCGAGCGCACCATGAGGTTGGGCTCGGTCGACGGGGTGAGGGCGATGTTCTCCGCGACGAACTGCCGACACAGGAAGGCGTTGTAGACGATGTGCGCGCGCGCCCTGCGGGTGCCGTACTTGGCGAGGAAGATCGGGGTGGTGAGCAGCCCCGCAGCCTGCGGCCCGCGGTCGTCGACGCGGCGCCAGGTGGCGATGTCGTGGGGCGTGAGGTCGGCCGGGACGCGCGCCGGGTCGAAGAGCGCCGCGGGCTCCTGGTAGTTGAACTGCGTGCCGTTGCCGCAGCAGGTGCTGCCCGCGAAGCTGCGGTAGAACTGCGCCGTCGCGCCGTTGACCATGGTGCCGCGGTCGTTGAGCAGGCCACGCACGTCGCGGTCGCGGGTGAAGAGGTCGTCGAGGAAGTGCACCGCCTCCTGGGCCCACCAGAAGCGCGACCAGTCGCCCTGCGTCTGCGTCCGGCTGTCGAGCGGCTGATCGGCCCCGAGGGGCACGTTGTCGGGGAGGTTGAAGGCCGCGGGGTCGTTGCCGAGCGAGTTGCCCGGCATGCAGCGCTCGAGGCCCACGCCGCAGCCGCAGTCGTCGCTGAGCGACACCCCGGTGCCGCTGGTGCACGACACCATCTCACCCGCGTGCGCGCGGGCGTAGGCGGAGTCGGTGGGGGGCGCGGTGACCCGGCCGCCGGGGTACGGCTCGGTGCGGGGCAGCGCCGTGAGGCGACCGGAGAGGTACACGGCGCCGCGGGCGGGGGTCTGGGCCTCCTCGCGGCAGACCCGCACCGTAGTGGTGGGGGTGATGTTGTCGGCGTTCACCAGCAGGTTGGCGACCGGCGAGAGCACCATCGCGGAGCCGTCGCCGGCGGTGATGCGCTGCGCGGGCGAGGCGCTGCGGTAGTCGCGGTAGAGCCACCAGGGGCGCACCTCCACGGTGCGGGCCTCCCAGACGGCGCGGTCGATGGTGCGGGCGGTGCCGCTCACCTGGCCGTTGGAGGTGAGGGTGACGCCGGTCTCGTCGGGGGAGAGGCAGAAGTCGAGGTCGGACTCCACGCGGTCGCGGCGCTGCCCGCGGCGGTAGTAGACGTACGCGGGGTTGCCGTCAGGGTCGACGAGCCGCGCCCGCCGGAGCACCAGCGGGTTGCTCACGAAGTTGAACATCGGACCGACCTCGAGGCGCAGGGCGTCGAGGTACACCCGGCGCAGGCGCTCGGCGTAGGCCG
>CAIOSS010000726.1 GCA_903860995.1 uncultured delta proteobacterium
AGGTGATCGACGACGGCCCCGAACTCCGTGTCGGGGAAATAGGGGTTTTGCCGCCAGCGCATCCAGAGGTCGTCGCCGGGGACGCCCTCGCAGAGATGCACATCCGAGATAACCAGCGTGTGACGCACAGGTATTTCCAGGTCTCCGCGCGACAGGATGAACCATTTCCGCGGCCCGTGCGCAGCGGGGAGATTCCCGCGTCAGCGGAGGGCATGTGCGCCGTCGTGTCGCCGATGGACGGCGGGAATGAGAGTCGTGCTAGAAAACCGGGCCCAACCGCGGGGCCGCGGACGCTGTGACGACGTCCGCGCTCCTCCCGGATCAGCGAAGGCGAGCGATGGCCCAAGAGTACGTGCTTCAGATGTTGGATGTCCGGAAGGTGCAC
The DNA here is from genome assembly GCA_903860995.1 of uncultured delta proteobacterium. Classification (GTDB taxonomy): domain Bacteria; phylum Myxococcota_A; class Polyangia; order Polyangiales; genus SCUS01. The sequence goes on from CAIOSS010000726.1 coordinate 386, forward strand.
CCGCCGAAGAAGGAGGTGCTCAAGGGCATGACCCTGGCGTTCCTGCCCGGGGCGAAGATCGGGGTTCTCGGGTCCAACGGTTCGGGCAAGAGCTCGCTGCTGCGCATCATGGCGGGCGTCGACCGGGAGCACACCGGCGAGGTGCTGCGCGCCAAGGGGATGCGCTTCGGCTTCCTCACCCAGGAGCCCTCCCTCGACCCTGCGCTCGACGTCCGCGGCAACGTCGACCTCGGCGTTGCGCCCACGCGGGCCCTCCTCGCGCGCTACGAGGAGCTCTCGATGAAGCTCGGCGAGACGATGCCCGAGAAGGCCTACGAGAAGCTGATGGACGAGTTCACGCGCGCCCAGGAGGCCATCGACGCCACCGACGCGTGGAACCTCGATCGGCAGGTCGAGGTCGCGATGGACGCGCTGCGGCTGCCCCCTGGCGACGCCGACGTGACGAAGCTGTCGGGCGGCGAGCGCCGCCGCGTCGCCCTCTGCCGTCTCCTGCTTGAGAAGCCCGACGTGCTGCTACTCGACGAGCCTACCAACCACCTCGACGCCGAGAGCGTCGACTGGCTGGAGCAGCACCTGCACGCCTTCCCGGGCACGGTCATCGCGGTGACCCACGACCGGTACTTCCTCGACAACGTGGCGGGCTGGATCCTCGAGCTCGACCGCGGCGAGGGCCACCCCTTCAAGGGTAACTACACCAGCTGGCTGGAGCAGAAGCAGGCGCGGCTCGCCCTGGAGGAGAAGCAGGAGAGCGCCCGCCGCCGCACGCTCGCGCGGGAGCTGGAGTGGGTGCGGCTCTCGCCGCGCGCGCGGCAGGCCAAGAGCAAGGCGAGGCTCGCGGCCTACGAGGCCATGGCGGCGGACTCAGGCAACGAGAAGTCCGCGCAGGCGGAGCTGCAGATTCCGCCGGGGCCGCGGCTGGGCGATCTGGTCATCGAGGTGCGCGACCTGCGCAAGGGCTTCGGCGACCGGGTGCTCGTCGAGGGGCTGTCCTTCGACCTGCCGCGCAACGGCATCGTCGGCATCATCGGCCCCAACGGGACGGGCAAGACGACGCTCTTCAAGATGCTGGCGGGGGTGGAGAAGCCCGACGCGGGCACGGTGCGCTTCGGCGAGAGCACGCTCATCTCGTACGTCGACCAGTCGCGCGACGCGCTCGGCGCGGACAACAACGTCTGGCAGGAGATCTCCGAGGGGAAGGACACCATCGACATCGGCAAGCGCGCGATCCCGTCGCGGGCGTACGTGTCGGGCTTCGGCTTCAAGGGGAGCGACCAGCAGAAGCGGGTGGGCGACCTGTCGGGCGGCGAGCGCAACCGGGTGCACCTCGCGAAGCTGCTGAAGAAGGGCGGCAACGTGCTGCTGCTCGACGAGCCCACCAACGACCTCGACGTGGACACCCTGCGCGCGCTGGAGGACGCCCTCACGGACTTCGCCGGGTGCGTGCTGGTGATCTCGCACGACCGGTGGTTCCTCGACCGCATCGCGACGCACATGCTGGCCTTCGAGGGCGACAGCCGGGTGGTGTTCTTCGAGGGCAACTACCAGGACTACGAGGCCGATCGGGTGAAGCGCCTCGGCGCCGAGGCCGCGCGGCCCACCCGGGTGAAGTTCAAGAGGCTCGCCTGAGCCATGGACAGCGCGGAACGACAAGGCCGGGCGCTGCTCGCGGCGGTCAAGGACAAGGGCTTCACCCCGCGGCGTAAAGACGTCGAGGCGATGGTGGGCCTGCTGGGCACCGACGACGACGACGCGGTCGACGACCTCATCCGCGCGGTGCAGGCGCACCCCGAGGAGGCCCTCGACCGGGCGCTGGAGCGCTTCCCGGGCGCCCGTCCGCCGATGCGGGGGCGCCTCGTGAAGCTGGTCGGCCGGCTGCTCGCGGTGCCGGCGCTCGCGCCGCGCGCGGAGGCCACCTGGCAGTGGGTGCTCGGGCGCCTGGAAGACGACGACGCGAAGACCCGCCGGAACGCCATCCTGCTGATGGGCCGCTCGCCGCTGCCGGTGACCGAGGACGCGCTGCTGGCGTCGTGGGAGCGGGAGGAGCGGGTCGACCACCGGGTGTCGGTGGCGCAGTCGCTGGGCCGGGTGGGCGGCGCCAAGACCCGCGCGCTGATGCAGCGCGTGGCGAGCGGCGATCCGAGGCTGCAGAAGGCCATCGAGCAGGCGTCGCTGATGGTCGAGCGCTCGATGCACCGGGGCACCGGGTCGGCGGTCGAGCCGCGGGGCGTGCCCCGGGCGGCGGCCAACGTCGAGCTCACCTGTAAGCGCGGCCTGGAGTCGATGCTGGCGGCGGAGTTCGACGCGTCGTGGGGGCCTACCATCATGGGCCCCGGGCGCGTGCGGGTGATGCTGTCGGGCTCGCTGGAGACCATCTTCCGATCGCGGCTCTTCCAGTCGATGGCCTTCGTGATCGCGCCGGTGATGAAGCCCGCGGGCGGCGATGTCGCCGAGGCGGTGGTGCAGGCGGTGCTGTCGCCGGGCTCGCTGCGCATCCTGGAGAGCTTCACGCAGCGCACGATCCGGTACCGCGTGGAGTGGGCGGAGGGCGGACACCGGCGCGCGCTCACCTGGCGGGTGGTCTCGCGCATCGCGGCGCTCTGCCCGGCACTGGTCAACGACCCCAAGGACAGCACCTGGGAGGTGCTCGTGCGCGAGATGCCCGACCGGGTGCAGGTGCTGCTGCGCCCGCGCAAGCTGAGCGACCCCCGCTTCGGCTACCGTCGGGCCGAGGTGGCGGCGGCCTCGCACCCGACGATCGCTGCGGCGCTCGCGCGGGTGGCGGGCGTCTCCGCCGACGACGTGGTGTGGGACCCCTTCGTGGGCTCCGGGCTCGAGCTGGTCGAGCGCGGTCGCCTCGGCCCCTACGCCCGGATGGAGGGCCGCGACCTCGACGCCTCCGCGCTGGAGGCCGCGCGGCAGAACCTCACGGGCTTCACCCGGGTGAGCCTGGTGCAAGGCGACGCCCTCGACGCCGCCCCGGAGGGCGTGTCGCTCATCCTCACCAACCCCCCGATGGGCCATCGGGTGGGCTTCGGCCAGGACGTCGGCGGGATGCTCGAGCGCTTCGTGACGCACGCCGCCCGCTCGCTCGTGCCGGGCGGCCGGATGGTGTGGCTCTCGCCGATCGAGCCGCGGGTCCGACAGGCGGGGGTGCGGGCGGGGTTGCGCCTCACGCGGTGGCAGCGCATCGATCTGGGCGGGCTTGATGTAGAGCTCCAGCGGCTCGAACGACCGGCGTAGAGG
>CAIOSS010000727.1 GCA_903860995.1 uncultured delta proteobacterium
CTCCATCCGTCGATGACCGACCGCGCCGCCCTCGTCGCCCTCGACAAGCGCCACGTCTGGCACCCGTACACCCCGATGGCCCGCTCCCTCGCCGAGACCGACCCCCTCGTCGTGGTCGCCGCCGAGGGCGCGTGGCTCACCGACGCCGACGGCCGCCGCTACCTCGACGCCAACGCCTCGTGGTGGGTCGCCTCGCTCGGGCACCGCCACCCGGCCCTCGTCGCGGCCCTGCGCACCCAGCTCGACTCGCTCGCCCACTGCGCCCTCGCGGGCATCACCCACGAGCCCGCCGCGCGCCTCGCCGCCGAGCTCTGCGCCATCGCCCCCGAAGGGCTCTCGCGGGTGTTCTACTCCGACAACGGCAGCACCGCGGTGGAGGTCGCCATCAAGCTCTGCGGCCAGTACTGGGCCCAGAACGGCCGGCCCGCGCGCACACGCTTCATCGCCCTCGACCATGCCTTTCACGGCGAGACCCTCGGGGCCACCAGCCTCGGCGGCGTCTCCACCTTCACCCGCGTCTACGCCCCGTGGACCTTCGAGGTCATCCGCCTCCCCCTCGCCGACGAGAGCACCACCTGGGAGCAGTGCCTCGACACCCTCGGGCGCCTCCTGCGCGCCCACGGCGACGAGGTCGCGGGCGTCGTCGTCGAGCCCATGGTGCAGGGCGCCGCGGGCATGCGCATGCACCCGCCGGAGTTCCTCCGCGCCCTGCGCGAGCTCACCCGCGCCGCCGACACCTTCCTCGTCGCCGACGAGGTGTTCACCGGCCTCTGGCGCACCGGCGCCCGCTGGGCCTGCGACCACGCCGACGTCGCCCCCGACCTGCTCTGCCTCGCGAAATCCCTCTCCGGGGCGACCGTGCCCTTCGCCGCGACGCTCACCACCGAGCGCATCTTCGACGGCTTCCGCGGCGACGACAGCCGGGCTTTTTTTTACGGCCACACGTACTGCGGCAACCCCCTCGGGGCCGCCGTCGCCCGCGCCGCGCTCGGCGTCTACCGCGACGAGGACGTCCCCGCCCAGGTCGCCCGCAAGGCCCCGCGCATCGCCGAGGCCTTCGCCCGCATGGGCGCCCTCCCCGGCGTCGCTCGCACCCGCTCCCTCGGCATGATCGGCGCGCTCGACCTCGGCGGCGACGGGTACCTCGCCCGCACCGGATGGCGGGTCTTCGAGGAGGCCCGCGCGCGCGGCATCTACCTGCGGCCGATGGGCGACACGGTGTACGTGACGCCGCCCTTGAACATCCCCGACGGGGAGCTCACGCAGCTGCTGGACGGTGTGGAGGAGAGCGTACGGGCGGCGCTCTGAGGGACGAGCGCGGCGGAGACCGACGAGACGGAGAAGCTCAGCCCTGCTTCTTGGGGTTGGGCATCTTCATCTCGGTGAACATCACGTGCTTGCGCACGACCGGGTCGTACTTCTTGAACTCCAGCTTGTTGGTCGTCGTGCGCTTGTTCTTGTTCGTGTAGTAGGTGAAGCCCGTACCAGCAGACGACACCAGGCGGATCATGTCACGCATCGCAGTCCTCGAAGTTCAATCGAGCGCCGGCACTGGCGGGCGCTGAGGGGCCGCGAACCTACACGACCCCGACGCGATTGCAACTCCTGCGACGGCGCCTAAACCTCCAGTACGCTCCGGGGCACCATGGAGATCGAATTCGTCGGCGCGGCCCAGACGGTCACCGGCTCGATGCACCTCGTGCGAACGCCGCACGCGCTGCTGCTGCTCGACTGCGGGCTCTTTCAGGGCCGGCGCCAGGAGAGCGCGGAGCGCAACCGGCACCTGCCGCTGCCCGTGAAGGACATCGACGCCGTCATCCTGTCGCACGCGCACATCGACCACTCCGGCGCGCTGCCGCTGCTCGTGAAGCAGGGCTACGACGGCCCCATCTACTCGACCCACGCCACGCGCGACCTCTGCGCCGCGATGCTCATGGACGCGGCCAGCATCCAGGAGTCCGACGCGCGCTACCTCAACAAGCAGATCGAGCGCGGCCATCTCGACTCCGATCGCGTCGAAGCGCTCTACACCGAGGCCGACGCCGTCGCCGCGCTGGAGCGCTTCGTGACGCTACCGTACCACCGCACCTTCGAGGTGGCGCCCGGCGTGCGGGTGACCTTCTTCGACGCCGGCCACGTGCTCGGCAGCGCCATCACCGCCCTCGACATCGACGAGGGGGCGAAGGCCCGGCGGCTGGTGTTCACCGGCGACCTCGGGCGCAACCACATGCCCATCCTGCGCGACCCGGAGGTGGTGCCCGGCGCGGAGATCCTCATCAGCGAGAGCACCTACGGCGACCGGCTCCACGACCCCATCAGCAAGATGGACGACGACCTCGCGGAGACCATCAAGCGCACCTTCGCCCGCGGCGGCAAGGTGATCATCCCGGCCTTCGCCCTCGAGCGCGCGCAGGAGGTGGTGTTCGCCCTGAAGGCCCTGCGGCGCAGCGGGTCGCTGCCGCCCATCCCGGTGTTCATCGACTCGCCGCTCACGGCGAAGGTCACCGAGGTGTTCAAGATGCACCCCGAGTGCTTCGACGAAGAGGCCCGGGCCATGGTGCGCGCGCAGGACCCGCCCTTCGAGTTCGACGGGCTGCGCTACATCGCCGACGTCGAGGCCAGCCGCGCGCTCGCGCAGCGACCCGACCCCGCGGTGATCATCTCGGCCAGCGGGATGTGCGAGGCCGGCCGGGTGCTCCACCACCTCCGCACCACCATCAGCGACGAGAAGAACACCGTGGTCATCGTCGGCTTCCAGGCGCAGCACACGCTCGGCCGCCGGCTGGTCGAGCGGCGCCCGAAGGTGCGCATCTTCGGGGTGGAGCGCGACCGCCGCGCCGAGGTGGTGGTGCTCAACGGCTTCAGCGCCCACGCCGACCGCGACGACCTCCGCCGCTACGCCACGGCGTGCCGCGAGCAGGGGTCGCTCAAGGCCGTGGCCCTGGTGCACGGCGAGCTCAAGGCCCAGTCGTCGCTGCGGGACGTGCTCCTCGAAGACGGGGCCCCGCGGGTGATCATCCCCAGCCCGGGCGACCGGCTGACGGTCTGAGCCCGGCCGGGCAACCGTGCTAGCGTGCCCGTCGGTGCGCGCGCTCACCCGCAACGTCGTGATGGCCTCGGTGCTCGCCGGCTGCGCAGACGAGCGCCCTCCCGGGCTCAGCGCCTTCGACGCGGGCGACGCCACCGCCGCCTTCCCCGACTGGGGCGGCGGGCGCCCCGACGGCACGCTGCCCCTGCGCGCGGCCTCGCCGTACCCCACCTACAACCTCACGGTGACGCTCCCCTACGGCGGGCCCGAGCAGGGCTTCGACATGGAGGCCGAGCCGCGCGCGACCAAGCTCGACGTGCACCTCAACGTCGACACCACCGGGAGCTTCAACGGCGAGATCGCCAACCTGAAGCTGAGCCTCGGGTCCAACATCATCCCGGCGCTGCGCGCGCGGGTGGGCGACCTCGCGATGGGCGTGTCGCGCTTCGCGGAGTTTCCCGTGGCGCCCTTCGGCCGCAACACCGACGCGCCGTACAACCTCCTCACGCCCATCACCACCGACCTCGGGCGCGTCACCGCGGCGGTCAACTCGCTCGACCGCCCGCTCCAGAACGGCGGCGACCCCCCCGAGCCCTGGGGCGAGGCGCTCTACCAGATCGCCACCGGGGAGGGCCTCCAGGGGCTCCCGCTGGGCAACATCCCCCGCTTCATCCCAAGCCCGGGCGCGGCCACGGTGGGGGGCGTCGGGTTTCGCGCGGGGGCGGCGCGGGTGGTCATTAACGTGACCGACGCGCCGTCGCACGAGCCCGCGGACTACGGCGACTCGGTGCCCGGCACGCGCTCGACCCAGGCGGCGGGCGCGGCGCTGCAGGTCATCGGCGCGCGGATGATCGGCATCGCGTCGGGGGAGGGATCGCGCGAGCAGATGGAGGCCATCGCGGTGCGCACCGGCGCGGTGGCCCCGGCGACGGCCGGCCGCTGCTCGACGGGCGTGGGCGGCGTCGCGAGGGCCGCGGTGGGCGGGATGTGCCCGCTGGTGTTCGACATCGCGGAGGACGGCACGGGGCTCGGCGCGGCGCTGGTGGACGGCATCCTGCGCTTCCTCGACTCGCTGGCCTTCGCGCAGGTGAGCGGCCGGGCGACGGACGACCCGCACGGCTTCGTGCAGGCCATCGAGGCGGTGAGCGCGCGGGTGCCCGACGGGGCGACGCCGCCGCTGCGGGCCGACCTCGCGCCCGCGGGCATGCCCGACGGCGTGTTGGACACCTTCACCACGGTGCCCACCCGCACGCGGCTCACCTTCCGGGTGCGCCTGCGCAACACCACCCGGCCCGAGACGGAGTACCCGCAGCTGTACTTCGTTCGCGTGACCCTCGTGGGCGACGGCGTGACCGTCGACGAGCGCATCGTGCGGGTGATCGTCCCGGAGGGGCCGAAGCCCGACGGCGGCGACGGCGGCGCCGACGCGGTGGTCCAGGGCGACGCCGCCCCGGGGATGGAAGCAGGCACGGACCTCGGGACGGACCTCGGGGCCGACGCGGGCGCCGATGGCGGCCTCGACAGCGCCGCCGAGGCGGTGGGCGACGACGCGGGCGACGACGCGGCGGACTGACGCCGGCTCAGTCGCCGAAGGCGGCGCGCGGGCCCTGGTCGTCGCGCTCGCCGGGCCTCACGCCGAGGTCGTCCCGGCCGAGCCCGAGGCCCACCTCGAATGGTGTGCGCCGGGTGACAATCCAGCGCGGCCCGTGAGACGAAGCGGGGCCATGAACGCCGCCCCCACGACCGCCCTCGCCCTCGCCCTCGCCCTCGCCCTCGGCTGCCGCGCGGCGCCGCCCGTCGCCCCGGTGACGGCGCCGCCCC
>CAIOSS010000728.1 GCA_903860995.1 uncultured delta proteobacterium
GGCGCGCCGGCCTCGGCGGCGGACCATCCGCGGGGCGTGCGCAGGCGGTCGAGGGCGATGAGCAGGGAGACCTGGCGCTCGGGCGGGAGCGCGGCGCCGACGCGGTGGGCTTCGAGCAGGGCGTGCAGGGCGCGCGCGGTGTCGGCGCCGACGGGGCGGGCAGCACCCTCGACGAGGGCGCGCAGGGCGGACGCCCAGGTGACGGTGGTGGCCGCGAGCGAGGCGGTCTCGAAGGCGCTCGGGCTACGCCAGAGGCCGTCGCCGCGGGCGCCGTGCGGGCCCGGACCGCGGTGGCCGAAGAGCACCCAGCCCGCGCCGGCGGCGAGCCCGAGGGTGACCGCCGCCGCGGCGAGGAGGGTCATCGGGCGCACGGCCGCGGGCGGGGCGACGGGGGTGTGCACGGGGAGCAGGGCCGTGGAGGCGAGCTCGACCGAGCGGGGGATGCGCCGCGAGCGCACCGGGGCGTCGGGGGAGTCCATCGCGGCGGCGACGTTGGCCCCGAGGGTGTCGAGGGGCTCGAGCTCGGGCGCGGGGTCGGGCGAGAGGAAGCGCTGTCGCGGCGCGGCGGTGGAGGGCAGGTGGGTGACCGCGGGCACCTCGGCGGTGACGCGCTCGTCGGGCGCCGGGTCGCTGCGGAGCGGCGGCCCGAAGAGGTCGGCCACGACCGAGGCCATCGGCACGGTGAGGCGCCGGTCGTCGTCGTCGCGGGCGACCACCACGGGGGCCATCTGCCGGGTGCGGGCCTCGGACGAGGGCGGGGGCGCGGACACGGGTGCGGGCGGCGAGAAGCTCAGGGCGGGCGGGCGGTCGGAGGTCTCGGTGAGGTCTTCGATCTCGGCGTCGTCGGGCTGCTCCGTCGGGTTGGGGCGCGCGAGCGGCGGCGCGGGCTCGGGCTTCGAGGGCGCCGCGGGCTCCGAGGGCACCCGTGAGGGCAGCGGGATCTCCAGGCGCGGCCCCGGGAGCGATGGCGCCGACGGGCGGGGCGAGGCGCGCGGGGCGAGGCGCGCGGGGGGCGCCGAGGCGCGGGTGGGGGGCTGCGTGGCCTTCGGGTCGTAGAGGCGCAGCAGGTCGCCGAGGGCCTCGCCGACGGTGGGCGGGCGGCGCGCGGGGTCGGGGTCGATGCAGCGCAGGAGCCACGGGTCGAAGGCGCGCGGGAGGTGCACCCCGTGGCGGGCGGCGAGCTCGGTGGGCCGCGGGTGGCTCTCGGCGTCGGGGATGCGCGCGAAGAGCGACGTGGCGGTGTTGTTCTCCCAGTAGGGGTGGCCGACCAGCAGCTCGTACGCGATGAGCGCGAAGGACCAGATGTCCGCCGCGGGGGTGACCTCCGCGCCCCCCGAGAGCTGCTCGGCGGACATGTACAGCGGCGTGCCGACGCGGGCCCCGCCGGACGCGGCGCCGTCGGCGGCGATGCGGGCGATGCCGAAGTCGAGCACCTTCACCCGCGCGGGGCCGTCGCTGGGGAAGGTGAGGAAGAGGTTCGCGGGCTTGAGGTCGCGGTGCACGATGCCCCGGGCGTGCACCTTGTCGAGGGCCGACGCGACCTGCTTCAGGAGGTTCATCGCGAGGGAGGGCGGCACCGGGGTGCCCTGCGCGTGGGTGTCGGCGACGAAGCGCGCGAGGTCCTTCCCGTGGAGGAGTTCCATCACGATGAAGGGCGCGTCGGTGGCCTTGTCGACGTCGCAGTCGAGCACCGCGACGATGTGGTCGCTGTCGATGCCCGCGCACGCGCTCGCCTCGCGGAAGAAGCGCTCGACGCTGGCGAGCTCGCCCCGCACGTCGGTGCGAAGCACCTTCACGGCCACCCGGCGCTTCGTCACCGCGTGCTCGGCCTCGAAGACCTCCGCCGAGCCGCCGGTCGCGATGCGCTGCACGAGGCGGTAGCGCTCGCAGAGCACGTCGCCGGCCCCCGGCGCGTGGCGCGTCGAGGCGGGCGGAATCGGGGCAACGGCGTCGTCCGACGGGCTCACAGCGCGCGGATGCTACTCCACCTCGGCGCTGCGATGTGCGCCCCGAACGATCCACAGGGCGCCCGCGGCCATGAGCCCGAGCGGGGCGAGGGCGAGGGCGGCGAGGGCGGCGGGGAGGGGCTCCGGGGAGGGCGCGTCGGCGGCGCACTGCGGGCATGCGAGGGCGGCGGAGGGCGCGAGGGCCAGGGCCAGCGCGAGGGCAGTGCGGGCCCGGGCGCGGTGGTGTAAAGACTCGCGCTCCGGCGAAGCGGCCGGAAGAACGGTGAAGGACATGCAGTTTCGCGGCGGCATCAGTGAGCTCATGAAGCAGGCCAGTCGGATGCAGCGCAGGGTCGAGGAGACCCGCGAGGCCAACAAGGATCGCACCGTCGAGGCGACCGGCGCCAACGGGCAGGTGAAGGTGACGGCCAGCCTGGCGCGCGCGCTGGTGCGCATCGACATCGACCCCGAGCTCTACGCGAGCGACCGGGAGCTGGCCCTCGACGCGGCGGTGGCCGCGGCCAACGTGGCGCTGGTGCAGGCCGGCGAAGAGATGGACAAGGAGATCGCGAAGGTCACCGGGGGAGCGAAGATCCCAGGCATCACGTGAGCGACGAGGGCGACCCCATCCACTCGCTGGTGCGGCTGCTCACGCGGCTGCCGGGGGTGGGCGAGAAGTCCGCCCGGCGCATCGCCTACCACGTCCTCGGGGGCGACCCCGACTACGCCCGCGCGCTCGGAGAGACCATCGCGACGCTGTCCGAGCGGGTGCGGCGCTGCGCGTCGTGCGGGGCCTACACCGGCCGGGTGCGCTGCGCCATCTGCGACGACCCGCGGCGCACGTCGGAGCTCTTGTGCGTGGTGGCGCGCCCCACGGACGCCGACGCCGTGGAGCGGGCGCGGGTGTTCCAGGGCCGGTACCACATCCTGCACGCGCTGCTCGACCCGCTGGGCGGCGTCGGGCCCGGGGAGTTTCCGCTGCAGCCCCTGCTCGACCGCGTGGCCCGCGAGGGGGTGCGCGAGGTGATCCTGGCGACGCCCCCGACGGTGGAGGGCGAGGCCACGGCGCTCTACCTGGCCGAGTGTTTCCACGCCGAGGGCGTGGCCGTGACCCGCATCGCGAGCGGGGTGCCGCACGGCGGCGAGCTGGAGTTCACCGACCCCATCACCCTGGGCCGGGCGATGGAGGGGCGGCGCACGGTGTGAGAATTGTGCAGCCTATCGTTGCCCAAGGCTTCGCGCCCACGGCCGGTCGACGGTAGATTCACGGGAGACCGGCGCGCATCTGACCCCCTAAACCCCCACCCCCCTCTCCAGCGGAGGGGCGGTTGCGGGTCGGCCGAGAGCCCGACTGGCCTGGAGACGTACACGCGATGTCCGACGAAGCCCGCAAGGAACAGAAGGTCAAGGCGAAGGCCCTCAAGGTGAAATACAAGAGCGCCACGCTCGAGGATTTCATCGAGCAGTACGCCAAGGACATCTCCCGCACCGGGATGTGGATCAAGACGCCGAAGCCGCCCGCCCTGGGCGAGCTGTTGAAGATCGAGATCCAGCTGAAGGACGAGACCCCGGTGCTGAAGGCCGCGGGTCGCGTGGTGCAGCGGCGCGAGGAGGCCGAGGCGCGGCCCGACGCGCCGCCCGGGATGGGGGTGAGGTTCCTGAAGGTCGACGAGGGCATGGAGGTGCTCGAGCGCGTCATGGCGCGCAAGGGCGAAGGGGCCGGGCCGCACTTCGAGAGCCTGCGGCCGAGCCCGGCCAGCGTGGCGCCGCCGGCGAACATCGACGCCCGCTCCGGGGACTTCTTCGGCAACGGCCCGCAGCCGCCGCTCCCCGCCGAGCAGGACCAGACGGTCATGCGCCAGATGAACGCCCTGCTGGGCGAGGCGCTGCGCATCGCGAAGAGCCCCTCGCAGGCCGCGGGCGAGGGTGCGGGCGAGGGCGCGAAGGCCGTCGGCTCGATGAAGTCCACGATGGTGGGCATGGGGCTCGCCGAGGCCGCCGAGGCCGTGAAGGCGGCGCGCTCGGCGCTGGCCCAGGCCGAGGCCGCGAAGCCCGTCGAGGACGCGAAGCCCGCCGCGGCGCCCGCGCTCGAGCCCCCGCCGCCACGATCGGCGGCGCAGCTGCACGTCGGCTCGACGCCTGCCCCGGCGGCGACCGGCAACCTGCGCGCGACCATGGAGTTCACCAGCGGCGCGATCGACGTCGTCAAGGCCCCGAGCGAGCCGCCGGGAACGGTCCCGATGAAGGCCGCCGATGTCGCGGCGGTCTCGGATGACCGCACCCAGCGCGCGTCGCAGGCCGAGTTCGATGCCGCCCTTCGCGCGATGCAGGAGCTCCCCGACGAGCTACATGCGGCCGCGCCCGTCGCCGAGGCGAAGGAGGAGGCCCCGGTCGCCGCCGTCGTCGTCGAGGCGAAGGAAGAGACTCCGGCCGTCGCCGTCGCCGTCGTCGCCGACGAGGTGAAGGAGGAGGCCCCGGTCGCCGTCGCCGTCGCCGTCGCCGTCGCCGACGAGGCGAAGGAAGAGGCCCCGGCCGCCGCAGCCGCGTCGACCGAGGAGGCCGCGGCGATCGACGAGGACGCCCGGGTCACCGCGGTGCCCGAGAAGAAGCCCGAGGTGGCCTCCATCGAGCGCCTCATCGAGAAGGCCGTCGAGGAGTCGCCCGCGCCGGTGCGCCCCGCGGCGACGGTTGCCCCGGCGACGGCGCGCGCGGTCGA
>CAIOSS010000729.1 GCA_903860995.1 uncultured delta proteobacterium
ACGCTGTCCCGCGGCGGCAAGCCCATCCTCGCGCTGCCCTCCACCGCCGCGCGCGGGACCCTCTCCCGCGTCGTTCCGGCGCTCAAGCCCGGCGCCGGGGTCGTGACCACCCGCGGCCACGTCCACTGGATCGTCACGGAGTACGGCGCTGTGAACCTCCACGGAAAGACCCTGCGCGAGCGCGCCGAGGCCCTCGTTTCCATCGCCCACCCGGACTTCCGCGCCGAGCTCGCGCGCGAGTGCCGCGCGACCCGGCACTACGCCCTCGCCTCCACCTGAGGCGACCGTACCGCAGCCCCGGGGCACCCGACATGGCGTGATCCCCCGTGCGGCACCACGCCGCACGATGCCCGCCCCGTCGACCCACCAGCGCTCAGGAAAAGCGCTTCGGCACATGGGGTGCTACACGCCGTGTCCCTGATGGCCCACGCCCACGTCGATCCCATACGCCGTGTCCTCCAACTCGTGCGTACCGAAGGGCGCGATCTCTGGGTGGTGCTCACCTATGCCGCGGGCATCGGGCTCGTTTCGCTCGCAGTGCCCATCGCGGTCGCCTCCCTGGTGAACACCGTGGCCTTCGGCACGGTGCTGCAGCAGGTGTTCGTCCTGACCTTCTTCGTGCTCGTCGGCCTGTCCTTCGAGGGGGTCATGGCGTCGATGCAGTTCCTGGTCGTCGAGCTGTTGCAGCGGCGCGTGTTCGTCCGCGTGGCGCTCGACCTCGCGCACCTGCTCCCCCGGGTGCGCAGCGACGCCCACGACTCCAACGACATCCCCGAGCTCGTCAACCGCTTCTTCGACGTGGTTACGGTCCAGAAGACCGGGGCGTCCCTGCTTCTCGAGGGCCTTGCGCTAGCGCTCCAGGCCATCATCGGCACCCTGCTCCTTGCGTTCTACCATCCCGCCCTGCTGGCCTTCGACGCCGTGCTGGTGCTGGGCATCCTGCTGATCCTCTTCCCGCTCGGGCGCGGCGCCATCCCCACCAGCCTCGAGGAGTCCAAGGGCAAGTACGCCGTCGCGGCCTGGTTGGAGGAGCTCGGGCGCAACCCGCAGACCTTCCGCCCCGAGGCCGCGCGCGCCTATGCCGTCGAGCGCACCGAGGGACTTACGCGCGGTTACCTCAGCGCCCGCGCCATGCACTTCCGCATCGTGATGCGCCAGCAGATCGGCTCGCGCGCGCTGAAGGCGATCCTGAGCGCCGCGCTCCTGGGGCTCGGCGGCTGGCTGGTGAGTGAGCGAAAGCTCTCGGTGGGCCAGCTCGCGGCGGCGGAGCTCATCGTGAGCTCGGTGGTCACCGGGGTCGCGAAGTTCAGCAAGCAGCTCGACGCCTGGTATGACCTCGTCACTGCGGTCGACAAGCTCGGGCATCTGGTCGAGCTGCCTACGGACCGTAGCGACGGCGCACCCCTACCGGCGACGGACCGACGGCCGCTCGGGCTTGAGTTCGTCGACGTCGAGTATCGCTACGAAGACGCTCCCCCGACGGTGCAGGGGGTCCATCTCCAGGTGGCGCCAGGGGCGCGCGTGGCGGTGGTCGGCGGGTCCAGCGCGGGGAAGAGCACCCTCGCGGCGCTCGCGGTCGGGCTGCGGGCGCCCACCCGCGGCGTGGTTCGCGTCGACGGCGCCGACATGCGTGAGCTCTCCCTCGATGCGATGCACCGCGACACGGCGCTCATCCACCGCCCGGAGGTCTTCAACGGGAGCGTCTACGACAACGTCGCGGTCGGGCGGACCGACGTGAGCGCCGACGACGTGCGCTCCGCGCTCCGGCGCGCCGGCCTCGAGGGGTCGGTCGCGGCGCTCGCCGAGGGCGTGCAGACGCGCCTTCAGGTGGGCGGCCGACCCTTCTCGTCGGCGCAGTCGTGGCGGCTGATGTTCGCGCGGGCGATCGCGCGGCGCCCGCGGCTGCTCGTGATCGACGGCGCCCTCGACGGCCTCGACGACGAGATCGTCCACGAGGTGCTGCCCGCGCTGCTCGACCGGCGTGCCCCCTGGACGCTGCTCGTCTTCACCCACCGCGCCGAGCTCGCGCGGCGCTGCGACGTGACCTTCGACCTCCGCGACGGCGCTGTTCCGTCGGCCCCCCTCCCCACCGGTGACCGATGAGCGCCGCCATGGAAGCCCACGTCTCCGCTACGCAGTCCGGATCGGACGGCCCCGGGTCCCTGGCCGCCTCGCGGCTGGTCCGATCGTCGGGCGCGGCCACCGTCTGCGCCGCGGTCTTCGGCGCCCTCTTCGGCGTCATCAGCCTGTCGCTCATCCTGCTGCCCTGGCAGCAGTCGGCCGCGGGCCAGGGTCGGGTGGTGGCCTACGCGCCGCTCGAGCGGCAGCAGACCATCGAGGCCCCCATCGAGGGGCGCGTGGTGAAGTTCTGGGTGCGTGACGGCAGCCACGTGCGCGCCGCCGAGCCGCTGCTGGAGATCTCCGACAACGACCCGCAGATCATGAACCGCCTGCGCCAGGAGCGCGACGCCGTGCAGGGGCGGGTCGACGCCGCCCGGGCGCGCGAGTCGGCCATCGGAGAGCGCATCGGGCAGCTCAACCAGTCGCGGGGCAGCGCCGTCGGGGCCGCCACCAGCCGGGTGCGCATGGCGCAGGACCGCGTTCGCGGCGCCCGCCAGGTGGTGCAGGCGACGGAGGCCCTCGCGCGCACGACGCAGCTCAACGCCGACCGGCAGCGGGCGCTCATCGGCGAGGGTCTGGCCTCGACGCGCACGGGCGAGCTCGCGGAGCTCGACCGGGTGCGGGCGACGACGGAGGTCGACCGCGCGCGGGCCGCGCTGAGCGCCGCGCAGAGCGAGGAGAGCGCGCTGCAGTCCGACCTCCTGCGGGTGGGCACCGACGGCTTCGCGCAGATCGAGGACGCGCGCGCATCGCGGGCGGCGGCGCTCTCGGAGATCGCGTCGGCGACCGGCGAGCTCGCGCGCATCGAGGTGCGACACGCCCGGCAGGCGACGCAGCTCGTGGTGGCGCCGCGCGACGGCACCGTGCTGCGGCTCATCGCCGCGACCGGCGGCGAGCAGGTGAAGGCGGGCGACCCCCTGCTGGTGTTCGTGCCCGACACCGACGCGCGGGCGGTGGAGCTGTGGGTCGACGGCAACGACGTGCCGCTGCTGTCCGACGGCCAGCACGTGCGGCTCCAGTTCGAGGGGTGGCCGGCGCTCCAGTTCACCGGGTGGCCCACGCTGGCTTACGGCACCTTCGGCGGGCGCATCGCCGTGATCGACTCGGCGGACAACGGCCAGGGGAAGTTCCGCGTGCTGGTGGTGCCCGAGACCGGCGGCCGCTGGCCCACGGGGCGCTACCTCCGCCAGGGCGTGCGCGCCAACGGCTGGGTGCTGCTCAACCGCGTGCGCCTCGGCTGGGAGCTCTGGCGCCAGTTCAACGGGTTTCCGCCGATGCCCGCGCCCCTCGGCGCCCCGCCGGAGCGCACCAAGTGAGGCTGAGGCCCGTGGTCTTCCTCGCGACGATCGCGTGGTCGGCGGCCGCGTCGGCGCAGCCCATCGAGCTGTCCACGGTGCTGCGCTCGGTCGAGGCGCACTTCCCCCTCATCACCGCGGCCGAGCGCGACCGTGACGTCGCCGACGCCGACCTGCTCAGCGCCGAAGGGGCCTTCGACCCCCAGTGGCGCACCCGCGCCGCCGCGGGCCCGCTCGGGTACTACCAGCCGCTCGTGCTCGACACCGCGTTCACGCAGCCCACGACGCTCTGGGGAACCCAGTTCTTCGTGGGCTACCGCTTCGGCCAGGGGCTCTCGTACACGGGCATCCCGATCTACGACGGCAAGGTGGAGACCAGCAGTCTCGGCGAGCTGCGCGCCGGGTTCTCGATCCCGCTATGGCGCAACGGGCCCATCGACCGGGCGCGGGCGAGCATCCGGCGAGCGGAGATCGGCCGCACGGTGGCCTCGCTCGGCGCCACGCAGACGCGCCTCGAGGCCGCGCGCGCGGCGACCGTGGCCTACTGGGAGTGGGTCGCGGCGGGGCGCCGGGCCGAGGTCGCCCGGTCGCTGCTCGCGCTCGCCGAGGCCCGGGACGCCGGGCTCGGGGTGCGCGTCGCCCGCGGCGACCTGCCCCCCTTCGAGCGCACCGACAACTCCCGCGCGATCCTCCAGCGCAGGGGCCTGCTGGTGACCGCGCGCCGCGCGCTCGAGCAGGCAGCCATCACCCTCTCGCTGTACCTGCGCGACTCCCGCGGCGAGCCCTCGCTGCCCGAGGCCTCGCGGCTGCCCGCGGCGCTGCCGGATCCCGTCAACCTGCCCGCCGGGTGCGCGGCGCGGGAGGTGCGCGCGGCGGTGTCGCGGCGGCCCGAGGTGCGCCGGCTGGAAGCGCAGCGGGCGCAGCAGGAGATCGAGCGCGAGCTGACGGAGAACCAGCGCCGCCCCGCCATCGATCTGGTGGTGGCGCTCTCGCAGGACATCGGCGACGGGCCGCAGTCGCGGCGACCGCCGGTGCTGGAGGCGGGCCTCGTGCTCGACATCCC
>CAIOSS010000730.1 GCA_903860995.1 uncultured delta proteobacterium
CCGCGCCGCGCCGCGCCGCCCCGCGCCGCCCCGCCGCCACCCCTCGCGCCCGCCGCGGTCCGCCCATCGCGCTCTCGTCCGGACCTCCAAGCCCGAGCCTCGCTCTTTGTCATTGACATCCCCGACCCCACTCGGGAGATAGTGTCACCGTTCCGTTGTTCTTCGCGAGGCATGAGGGGGACGCATGGGGGGCTGCAATGGGGCAGGTGCGCACGATCCAGTTGACCGAGTCGTTAGACGCAATCTGGGAGCAGCTCGTCTACACCGAGGGGAGATTTCTCGGTGACGCGCTCACTCGCGACCTCGCCGCTGCCCACGCCGATCTGCTCAAGACCCTGGAGACCGTTCGCGCCGGACAGCATGCCGCGTGGCGAACAGAGGTCGTCGCCCAGGCCTCCGCCAACACCCACAACGGACTCCTCAACGCCGCCACCTCATTCGGGTCGAAGCTCCTGGCGGCGGTCACCGGCAAGCGCGACCACGCCCGCAGGCGCCGCTACTTCCCCGATGCCGTCAGCGACGTGGTGAAGCTGGCCCTCGGTCGCCACATCGAGCGGGTGCGTGGCTGGCCCTCCTCGCTGCGCGGCGAGCCCGAGCCTTCCTCCTTCGCCGATTGCTTCGAGCAGCACCTCGAGGGCGGCGGCGCGCTCCGATCGCGCGTCGACGCGGCCTCGGCGCGCAGCGACCAACGGGTGGGCGAGATCGTCGCGCTGGTGGAAGACGTCAACGCCGCCCGGCTCAGCGCGCTCGGGCGGCTGCTCCAGCGCGCGGTGAAGAATGACCTGTCGCGAGAGTGGGTCGAGAGCTTCTTCCGGCGATCGCAGCGCCGGGCGAGCGCCCCGAACGGCGACACGAGCGGCGACGGCGGCGGGGTCTCACCGGCGCCCTAGGAAACACACCGGGGAGGTGTCAGCACGCGGTAGGCGGCGACGTCTCGCCTCGGAAGCCAAGACAGGCATTGAGGGGGTATGCGGATGACGTGGGTGTTGTTGATCAGCTTGGGGCCGGTGCAGGACTTCATCCTGACCGCGCGGAAGTGCCAGGACCTCTGGTACGGCTCCTGGCTGCTGAGCGAGCTTTCGGGAGCCACGGCGGCGACGCTTCGGAGAGAACTGGGCGACGAGGCCCTGGTCTTCCCGAGCGGCGCCGTGGGCGGTGGCGGTGGGGGCGAGCTGCCTCGCGAGGTGGCCAACAAGATCCTCGCGACGCTTTCCGGTGACGCGGCCCGGGTACGCTCCGTCGCGCTCGTTGCTCGCGAGGCGATGACCACCGCGCTGCATGCGCGCCGGGAGGAGGTGTTCGCGACCGTCGGAAGGGGAGATCCGGCGCGCGCCGAGCACTTCAAGCTGGCCGCGGCGCGCGCGCAGGTCGACGAGCTGATCGAGTTCTACTGGGTGGCGGTGCCCGTGGGGACGGACGGCTACGCGGGGGCGCGCGACGAGGCGGAGCGGCTCCTGGCAGCCCGCAAGAACACCCGCGCGTGGACCCAGCCGACGGCGTGGGCGGGCCCGGTGCCGAAGTCGTCGCTCGACGGGGTGCGGGAGTCGGTCGTCGACGAGTCGGTGTACCGCGACGTGGCGCCCTCCGACCGGCTCCGGTGGTACGGCACCGACCGGGCCGAGCGCCTTTCGGGCCTCGACCTGCTGAAGCGCAAGGGCTTCGACACGCTCTTCCCGCCGACTCCGGAGAAGGGACGCGCCCACCGCGACTGGAGTCGCGGGCGCGGACGCTGGCGCTTCGCCAGCACGCAGCACCTCGCGTCGCTCCCTTGGATGATCCAGGTCGACGAAGCGGCGAAGGGGCAGCCCGGCCTCGTGAGCGCGTGGGGCGTGTTTTGCGATGCGCTCGACGCCATCGCGCCGGGGCTGCTCGAGCGGTACTCGGTGGCTCCGCAGACGGAGGCGGGCTGGCTCTTCGACGACGTGGACGGGACGCTGCTGCAGGAGAACGGACTCGCCGACGCGGTGGGAGAGTTCGCCGAGGGCGACGCGCTGAGCGCGAAGGTGAAGCTCGCGGAGAAGGCGCGGAGAGCCTTCTTCGACGCCGTGAGGGGAGCGACGCCGAGGTCCCCTCCCCCGGAGCTGCAGCCCTACTACGCCATCCTCCTCGCAGACGGCGACCGCATGGGCGCGGTGATCGACCACGCGACCGAGCGGAGCACCCACCAGGCGATTTCCGCGGCGCTCGCGGGGTTCGCGCAGCGCGTGGGCGCGATCGTCCGCGACGCCCACCACGGGTCGCTGGTGTACTCGGGCGGCGACGACGTGCTGGCGCTGCTGCCCATCCATACGGCTCTGGCGTGCGTCGCAGACCTCCACGAGGCCTTCGGAGCGGCGCTGGCGGGCTTCGAGGATGCGAACGGCAATCCGCCGACGCTCTCCGCGGGCCTGGTCTTCGCGCACCAGAAGACGCCGCTGTTCGAGACCCTGGCGACGGCGCGTGCCGCCGAGAGAGCAGCGAAGGCAGTGGAGGGAAAGGACGCACTGGCGTTCTGGGTCGACAAGCGCGGGGGCGAGCGCATCGAGGTGACTGGGCGCTTCGCGGAGGTGCTCGACGACCTGCGAGAGATGACCACGTTTCGCAGGCGGGGAGAGATTCCGGGGAGGGCGGCTCACGAACTGGATGGGTTGACGACGCTGCGAATCGACCCGCTGCCGAGCGCCGTGGAGGCCGACGCGAGGGTCGGGGCGGCGATGCATGGCGTACAGCTCGATGAGATTCTGCGGGTGTTGACGCGGCGTCGGAGCGAAGGCGCGACGGGGAAGATGCCAGAGGGCGCTCGGACGTGGCTTCGAGGGCGCGCGCTGGCGTTGCAGGGTGGCAACGCGGCGCAGGCGCTGTCGCTCCGTCTGCGGGCGGCGGAGGCCATCGCGCGGGGTGAAGACGAAGCAGGCCTTCCGTTGCCTCAACGGGCGGACGCAGAGGTGGCGCGATGAGCTTGTTTCACATCGATCCGTGCGACCTCCTCGTGGTGCGCGACGGGCGTCCGAAGGCGGACGCGAGCGTCGGGCAGTCGCTTACCTTCCCGTATCCCCCGACGGTGGCGGGCGGTGTCCGGACGCGGGTGGGGAGCCTGCCGGGGCGCGGGTTCGTCGCGGGGGCGCAACTCGACGCGCTGAAGCGGGTGGCCATCCGGGGCCCGCTGCTGTCGGCGCTGAGCGGCGAAGGTGGAGTGATGTTTCCAGCGCCGCGCGACGCGCTGCTGGTGAAGGACGCGGAGGGAGTGGAGTCCCTGAAGCGCCTGACGCCGCTCGACGACATGGGCGACGCGGTGGGCGACTTCATCGATGGCCTCAAGCCGGTGGGGTTGCGGCGGGAGCAGCACGCGGCCGCGAAGCCTGTGTCCGCGGGAGCGTGGTGGTCGTGGCGACTGACCGAAGCGTGGCTCCGCGGAGAGAGCCTGAACCTGGCGGGAGACGATTGGGCGTCCGGGCGGCTCGGAGCCTTGGTCACGGAGGGTCGGTTGCATGTCGCCCTCGGTGCTGGCGGAACGAACGTGGACGGCGCCCTCTTCGAGACGCGCGGCCTGCGTCTGACGAGGAGCGCGGGGGCAGCGCATCAACCGCTGAGCGTGGCGTCGTACGCGCTGCTGGTGGACGTCGACGACGCGACGCTCCCGGCGGGGATGACGCTTCGCGACGAGGTGGCTCCCTTCGGCGGGGAGCGAAAGCTGATGCGCTGGTCGAAGGCGACCGGGGTGACGCTGCCACCGGCGCCGGAGTGGTTGAAGCGCCATGTGACCGATGGAGCGGGATGCGACGTGCGGGTGGTGCTCGCGACGCCGGGGCACTTCGCGGCGGGCGCGCGGCCGGCGCCGGAGGGGGCGCTGCTGCGAGGGGGAGACGGGCTAACCGTGACGCTGACGGCGATGGCGGTGGGTCGACCGGATGGGTTCTCGGGGTGGGACTTCGCGGCGCCGAAGGGCGGGAGGCCGAAGCCCTCGGAGCGGGTCGTGTCGGCGGGGAGCGTGTTCTGGCTGCGGCTGATGGGGTCGGCGGCGGAGCGGGAGAAGTGGCTCGCGCGGGTGTGGATGCAGAACGTGAGCGACGCGGCGGAGCGACGCTGCGACGGGCTCGGGCTGGCGCTGGTGGGGAAGGGAGACGCGTGATGCGACGCATCGAGGAAAGAGCGCCCGACGGGCTCCCGCAGCAGCGGAACGGGCGCGGTTGGGTCGAAGAGACCCGGACGTATCAGTTCGTGACCCCAGTGTTTGGCGGGGGAGTCAGGGTCGAAGGCCATCACAAGCCGTACGACCCACGCACCCCTGTCAGAGTGGCGTCGATTCGGGGGCAGCTACGGTTCTGGTGGCGCGCGGTCAATCCTCAACGCTGCGTGACACCTGCACAACTACTCTCGGCGGAGAAGCTGGTGTTCGGCGGAGTGGCGGTTCGGGGCGCCTCTGCTCCGGAGGGGGTCGTCGAGATCCGACTCAGCGCGGGCGCCAAGGCACCATTACCGATGGCTGTGTTCCGCGCCGAGGAGAAGCCAGACCGGCGAGATCCCCAGCGGATGACATGGATGATCAAGCCGTCAACCGAGTTGGAAAATGAGCTCGGGGAGGATTGGGCCAACGCCATCGCCTATGGTGCCTTTTCGCTGCGCGACACACGCCGTGTGATTCACCCCGTGAGGCCGGATCACGCTGTACTGCATCGTCACGCCGAGCCCTTCTCTCTCGCCTTCCGGTACAAAGACGAGGAGCTGCCGACCTGGGATGGAATGCGGGTTCTGCGGGGGGCGCAGTTGCAGGCCGCACTCTGGGCGTGGTCGCATTTCGGGGGCCTCGGAGCGCGCACTCGACGAGGGTTCGGTGCCGTCTCGGAGAGGCTAGTGTCGGGCCAGACCGTGAGCCCTGACCTCGCAGCTGGCTGGACTCACTGGCGCCTCGAAGATGCGCCAACGGTCGAGTGGCCTCATCTGCGAGGTGCTCTTCGGGAAGCGGTGTATCAAGGGGGCAGAGGAAAACTGGGGAGCGGCCTCAGAGCGCAAGCGTTCCTGCTCAGAAACCTTCAGATCCTTCGGCAGGGGAGTTCCCTTGAACAGGTGGGGCGCAACTGGCGCGGATTCCGCGATGCGGGTCGGAGTCACTGGCCAGAAGGCGATGAGATTCGACGCCTCTCCTTCCATGACCCTCGCCACGCCCCACGTGATGGCCTGACCGGCTTCCCGCGTTTTCTCTTCGGACTCCCGATCGTCTTCCACTTCAAGGATGGCCCAGGTGAGGGCCGGCCTGGGCGGAGGAATTTCGATCCTGCAGACTCACAGCTCGTCCCAGAGGGCAAGACGCGTTTCGCGTCTCCGTTGATCCTCCGACCCTACGAATTCCCTCCCGTGGGAACACAGCCGCCCGAGTTCGAGGCAAGAGCCGTTCGACTCCACGGAAAGGCATTCCAGACTCTGCAACTCACGGGCGGCGTAGCAGCGATTGGCATTCCGACCGACCGATTCGCCAGCGGCCTTGAGCCATTCAAGCTCGCTCCCGCCGCGGCTGACGTCATCGACCTGTACCTCCAACTGTTGAGAACCCGATGAGCCACACCCGACTGCTGGTCCTGCAAGCGCTTTCGCCCGTCCACTGCGGCACCGGACACGCGGTGTCTGGCATCGACCTCCCCATCGCCCGGGAGAAGCCCACGGGGGTTCCCATCGTGCCGGGGTCGAGCCTGAAGGGCGTGCTGCGAGCCGCGGGCAGCGACGACGACGACAAGCACCTGGCGGTCTTCGGACCGGTCACCAAGAACGCCTCCGAGTATGGGGGCTCGGTGCAGTTTGGCGACGTGACGCTGGCCTTTCTGCCGATGCGCTCGCTGCGCGGGACCTTCGCTTACGTGACGTCGCCGTACCTGCTGCGCCGCCTCATGCGCAGCCTGACGGAAGCTGGGCTCGCGAAGGTTCCGGCGGTCCCCGGTGGTCCGAAGCCCGAAGAGGCGCTGGTGACGGGGACGGTGCTAACCGGTGGGAATTCAGCGAAGGTGGTGTTCGAAGACTTCGACTTTACGCCGCAGATCAAGGCGGAGTGGAAGACCTTCGCGGAGTTTTTCGCGAAGCACCTGCCAGGAGGCGAGGGAGAGTTCTTCGTCGACCGGGCGTGCGTGGTGCACGACGACGTGATGGGCGTGCTGCTCCAGACGGCGACCGAGGTCACCCAGCGCATCAAGCTCGACCCGAACACCAAGACCGTCGAGGACGGCGCGCTGTGGAGCGAAGAGGCGCTGCCGGTGGAGACGCTGCTCGTGGGGCTTGTGGCGGCGACGCCGGTGACGCGCCCGAGGGGGCCGGCGGTGACGGTAGACAGCTTGTACGCGCACCTCGATACGCTGGTGAGCCAGGGCGTGATCCAGGTGGGCGGCAACGCCACCGTGGGTCGAGGGATGTGCCGCATCAAGCTGGTCAAGGGGGCCTGAGACCGATGCCAACCTTGGATCAAAAGCGGGCGGCGATGGCCTGGGACCACGGGGCCACGATCTCTGCGCTGGACGACGAGAAGAAGAAGAAGTATGCGAGCATCGTCTACAGCGTGCCGATGCTGGTGCGCTCGGCGGGGCTGGCGCAGGCCCTGCACTTCGTGCAGGCGCGGGGAGACGACACTCAGAAGCTCATGCTCGTGCACCTCGCGGCGCAGCTGCATCGCGTGAATGGGTCCATCACCGACGCGATGTCGCTGCTGAAGACGGTGCGAGGGGCGAACCTCGGCGAGTACCTCCAGCTGACCCAGGAGACGCTCTCCTGCGCCAATTGGTACAAGCGGTACGTCCAGGGTGTGTTGAACATCTCGGCGAGCGAGGGGCGCGATGGCGCTCGATAGCCGACGCGAGGCCCTGGCGGGCGTCGCTTCCGACGGGACCACCCATGCGGGGTTGTGGTTCGACGCGATGCTCGCGGCGCTGCCAGTGAAGAAGCGCGAGGGCCAGGACGGCGACCACGATGAAGACGACGCGGGCCTGCTGCGTGAGCACCTGGAGGGGCTGTCGGGAAGGGGCGTTCCCGAGGGATACGCGAAGGCCGTGGAGGCGCGGGAGCAGGCCCTACGCGACTGGCCTGGGAGCGTCGAGGGCTCGAGGACGCGGGTGTACGAGGCGAAGGCCGAGGGCCGGATGGTCGTCGGACTGGGCGCGGCGTCGCTGATGGAGACCAACCTGGCGCTGCATCGAACCTGGGGGGTGCCGTTCATTCCCGGGAGCGCGTTGAAGGGCCTCGCGTCGAGCACCGCGCATCGCTCGGCGGATGCTGACTGGCAGCGCGCGGAAACCGGCGAGGCGGGCGGGAAGCACGCGAAGGTGATGTTCGGCGACACGACCTCTGCGGGCGTGGTGACCTTCCACGATGCGTGGTGGGTGCCGGCGGGGATGACGGTGCTCCCCATCAACCTCGATGTGATGACGGTGCACCACGCGGACTACTACATGAAGGGCGCCGTCCCCGCGGACTGGGACTCGCCCAACCCGGTGGCCTTCGTGACGTCGCGGGGAACCTACCTCGTGGCGCTGTCGGGACCGGAAGCCTGGGTGGATCTGGCGGCTCAGTGGCTGGAGCTGGGTCTGGCGCGCGATGGCATCGGGGCGAAGACGCGCGCGGGCTACGGCCGGATGTCCCTCGCGCCGAAGCGCACGCCGCAGGAGAACGCGGCGAAGGCTGCGACAGACCTGGTGCGGGGTATCGCGGGTCGCTATGTGGGCGCGAGCAACCGTCGGGAGATCGTGACGGCGCTCCTCGCTGCTCAAGCGAAGGGGGTCGACGCGGGGGTGATCGAGGCCGAGTGTCGGGCGCTCTACGCCAGGGGCGAAGGCCCGTGGAGGGATTGGCTGAAAGATCCGGCGCGCACGGAGGAGGAGAGTGCCCTGTTTGGATGGAGAACGAGCGTCGGCGCCACTGAGTCGAGCGAGGTGACGAAGAAGACCGACGTGATCGACGAACTCCCCTGGACTGCGGCGCAGGGATGGATCGCGAAGGACAAGAAGAACCGCGACACACTCTACGTGCGTGCCGGAGGGAAGAAGCCACTCGAGCGCCAGACGAAGGACGTGCGGTTCGAAGGCGGGGTTCGGACCGCGCTCGCGACAAGCGCAGAGGAACGGACAGTGGACGTCGAGGTTCAGTTGCGAAACGGCGACAAGGTGATGGCCGTACGTGGGGGCACGGCATGAGGCGGCTGGTGTCGTTTCTGGGTCTGGGTCCGCTGAAGTCGGAGCCACCGCACTACACCCCCACCCGCTACAGTTGGGATGGCGTCATCTCGGAAGAGACGCCGCTGGTCGAGCGGGCGATTCTCGACCTGCTGGGCCCGTTCGACTCGATCGTGGTTCTCGGTACGCCCGAGGTAAAGGCCCGATGGGTCGACACCGGCCTGCTCGAAGAAAAGCTCGGGACCCGTCCACGGTTCGAGGATTTTCGTTGGTCCGAGGGGGCAGAACAGTGGGCGATCTTCTCCCTGGTTCGGCGGGCGCTCTCCCGTGAGGCGGATGCCGGGTGGTGCGAGACCGAGGCGCCCTCGGAGATCGTCTTCGATGTGACCCACGGCTTTCGGGGGCAGATGCTGCTCGGCCTCGCGGCGCTCAACTTCACCCTCTCGGAGTGGGCCCAGCAGGCCGAGGCACCGACGCCCTCGGTTCGTCTTGTTTACGGCGCCTTCGAGGCCGCGACCGACGGCGTCGCGCCGCTCTGGGACCTCACCCAGTTCGTCGCCGTCTCCCAATGGAACGATGCGATCCAGGCGCTGGTGCGCTTCGGTCGCGCGGACGACCTGGAGCGGCTCGGCCTCCGTGAGTCACAGCAGCTCCGCGCCGTGGTCGGTCGGCCTGTCGATGTGGCTTCGCAGAAGCGTGCAGGAATCGCTCAGCGCTTCGGCAAGCTCGCCCGACAATTCGCCGATGACCTCTCCCTCGCCCGCTTCCCGGCGTTGATCGAGTCGAACCGCGCGGGCTCGGTCGCAGATCTTCGCGCTTTCCTCGCTAGCGCAGACCGCGCCGAGCTCGTCGGTCAGCTGCCACTCCTGCAAACCGCCCTGTCGCGGCTCGATGCGATGGTGAAGCCGCTTCAGGCCGATCGACTGGAGTCAACTGCAGGACTGACCGCTCTCACCCATCTCGCGGAGCTGTATCAACGACTCCATCGGTTCTCGGAGCAGGTCGCGGTGGTGCGAGAGGCGGCGATCACCGCCGTCGGCGTCGCGACCGGACGGAGTCCCGTTCCCCAGGTGGGCACGAACGGGTATGCGG
The DNA here is from genome assembly GCA_903860995.1 of uncultured delta proteobacterium. Lineage (GTDB taxonomy): Bacteria > Myxococcota_A > Polyangia > Polyangiales > SCUS01. The sequence continues at coordinate 9,216 of CAIOSS010000730.1, forward strand.
CAGCCCGCGACGGTCTGGAGGAATTCGCGAAGGAACTCGGCAGGGCGCGTCAGGGAGTCTTCAAGGCATTCGGAGGAGACGTCGAACGCAAGGCCCAGCTGCGCGCCATGCTCGAAGGGCGTGCGCTGGCCCCATCCGACCAGCTTCTAGGCGGGCTTGAGCTGTTTGCGGGCGCCTTCAAGCCTCGCAACGACATCCACCACGGCGGCCTCGGAGAGGGACCCTCCGGGGCGTCCACCCTACGCACGAAGCTGGAAGAGGTGACCCGCGCCTTCGTAGCACTCGTTCGTTGAGGAGCGCCGCCGTGCTCCTCAACCTCTCCAACCATCCCCTCTCGACCTGGTCAGCTCCGCAGCGCGACGCCGCCGTCGCTCTAGGCCACGGCCCGCCCGCCGACTTCCCCGAGTCGATGCCCATCGTCCCGCCGGAGGCGACGACCTCCGAGGTCGCCACGCTCGCCGATCGTGTCGTCGACCGTGCCCGCGAGTTCGGCGCCGCCGCGGCGCACGTCGCCGGCGAGTTCACGCTCACCGTCGCCCTCGTCCAGCGCCTCGAAGCCGCGGGCATCCCCTGCTACGTCGCGACCACCGCCCGCGACGTCGTCGAGCGCGAGGATCCAGCGGGCGGAACACGCCGCGAGAGCGTCTTCCGCTTCGTCGCCTGGCGCCGGTATCCCACCCCCTGATCGCTTCGGCGTGGTGCGCCACTCCGTCGACCCAACGAGCCCTTCGCCCGCCGCAGCGCTTGTCACGCGCGCCGATCCCCGCGATAGCTCTCCGACCATGCCCACGGTGACCGCGGCCCACGAAGTACTCGTCCACAACCTCGGCCACCACGACCTGTGGCTGCTCCTCGACACGGACGGCGATCCGCAAGTCGCGGAGATCAAGAACCACAAGACGACCTCCGTCGGGCGGTGGGTCTCCGGGCAGCTGGGCGCCTCGCCCGCCTTTCACGCGATCCCCTGGTCGGCGGGACAGATCCAGTCGCAACGCTTCGACGCGAGCGATCGGGCCGCCGAGCAGGAGCCCG
>CAIOSS010000731.1 GCA_903860995.1 uncultured delta proteobacterium
ACCGGCTCAAGCCCTTCTACCGCTCGCGCGCCGAGTACTTCGAGTGGGTGTACACGCACCAATATGAGCTGAACTACCTGCTCGACCCGGTGATCACGGTGCACCCCGATGAGCTGTCCTTCGAGGCCTTCTCGCGGGACGAGAGCTCGTACGCCCGGATCGGGATGAAGTACGACCTCTTCGAGAAGATCGACGAGTTCGCGTGCGGCACGACCAACATCGATTTCAGTGCCACGCTGCACGGTGAGCTCGACCGGATGCGGAGCTACCGGCGCACCCGCTTCGACATCGACCCGACCGGGCTGTCGATGGCCGCGGAGGGCGGCTCAAGCCACAAGGAGAAGAAGATCGACCTGCCCGAGAGCTGGGTGAAGGGCTTTCTACAGGTGCAGTCGATCATGACCCTCGGGCTCACGCGCCTGCGCATCGAGCCGGTGGATCTCTACAACCTCTGCCGCTACCTAAAGAGGCACAAGGCGCGCACCTCGCCGCGGGCGATGCGCTGGGAGCTCGTCCCGGGCAAGCGCGCGCGGGTGGTGTTCGAGCCCTGGGAGGAGGCGGTCGAGATGGGGGCGAGCGCGGTGTTCGACGGCCCGAAGCCCGTGACCATCCGCACCTGGGGGCGCGACCGGCTGAGCACCCTCGCCCGGATCATTCCCATCGCGCAGCGGATCGATGTCTTCCTCGCCGGGACGGGACTACCTACGGTGTGGCTGGCCGACCTCGGTGAGATCACCTTCACCCTCGCCCTCTCCGGCTGGACCGACAACGACTGGACCTCCGGGGCCGGGCGCTTCGACCTGCTCTCCCGCCGGATGGACGCCTCGCCCCTGGAGCTGACCACCACCTGGGACGCGCTGAGGGTCACCCGCCGCGGCACCGACGTCGGGCTCTCGCAGGTGACAGGCCTCGGGGTCGAGAAGACCCGCAGCGCGCTCTCGTACCTCTGCCAGGTCGGCCGCGCGATGTACGACCTCGGCGGCGGAGTCTATCGACAACGCGAGCTCTTCCCCGAGCCCTTCACCGTGAAGGAGGCCATCGCCGCGGTGGTGGCCCCGGCGCCGACTGAGGCCTCCCCCGCGGGGCAGCGGGCCCAGACCATCTTCGGCAACAATGGAGTGCTGATCACCGCGCGGCGCCCGGTGTCCAATGGATACAAGCTCTCGGGGAGCGTGAAGGGCATCGATGGATATCGCTATCGACCAATGCTGGGAGTCGACGCCGCGGGGCGCATCCTCGAGGCGACGTGTACTTGCGCGTGGTCACAGAAGCATGGTCTAACGCAGGGCCCTTGCGAGCACGTTCTCGCGCTGCGCCTCGGCCACATGCACCGGCTCGAGGCGGAGGGCTCGTGAGATGACACGAAAGGAGATCTTCGGAGAGGTCGATCCAGGACGGGGCGTGGTGAGTGACTTAGCAATCTGTGCGGCGTTACGCCGCGCTTGTCGAAGTGCCCGCCATTCGTCACGAGCCCGTTCATCACACGCGTACCCCGACGGTGCCCGGCAGCGCTCTGGTTGGGTGCCTCCGGCACCGCGCTGCCTCGGCACCATCGGGGTACGCTTTCAGTGGAACGGTCGCGTCCCAGGGATGTTCGTAAGCCCACCGCGCCCCGTCCTGGATCGATCCCCGAAGACCCTTCATCCGACATGGTTGTCCATTGGGGAGAACCCCCGTGGGCATTGACCACAAGGCAGCCCTCTACCGTCGCCTCGTGCGCGAGGCCAGCGACGCCGCCGCCGTGGAGCGGATGCGCGTCAACGGGTTCTGGCCGTGGGGTCAGGGGATTCCGCGCGACCCGCCCGACGAACTCAAGGAGCGAGCGCAGATCGAGGCCGAGATCACGCAGATCCAGGCCCAGGCGACGAGGGGCGTCGACCCCGACCAGGCCCTCGCCCAGGAGCGCAAGCGACGCTGGGACGAGAGCAAGAAGCGACGCGCCGCGAAGAAGGTCACCCGCACGCTGCTGCTGAAGCAGCGGCGCGATGCCTTCCTCCAGCACCGCAAGACCCACATCCTGCACCTCGGGGCGGGCGTCTCCGCCGGCCTGCAGGACACGACGCCCGACACCGCCGAGCTCACGCGCCGCGGGCTGCCGAGCCTCACCAGCGGCGCCGACCTCGCGATGATGATGGGCGTCCCGCTCGGGTCGCTGCGCTGGCTGTGCTTCCACCGTCGGGGCGCGGCGCTGGTGCACTACCACCGCTTCGGCATCCCCAAGAAGTCCGGCGGCACCCGCAGCATCTCGGCCCCGAAGCCGCGCCTCGCGAGCGCCCAGCAGTGGGTGCTCCACAACGTCCTCGAGCGCCTCGACGTCTCCCCGCAGGCGCACGGCTTCGTGCGGCACCGCTCCATCCTGACGAACGCGACGCCCCACGCCCAGCGCGCGGTGGTCGCCAACTTCGACCTG
>CAIOSS010000732.1 GCA_903860995.1 uncultured delta proteobacterium
GTCGCCGGCCACGTGGCCGTAGGTGTCGTTGACCTTCTTGAAGTGGTCGACGTCGAACATCACCAGCGAGAGCGGCCGACCGTGGCGGAGCGAGCGGTTGAGCTCGTCGGTGATCTTCTCGGTGAGGTGCCGCTTGTTGGCCGCCTGGGTGAGCCCGTCGGTGACCATCATCTGCGAGATGGTCTCGATGAACTCGGACTCCAGATCGCCCGCGGAGAGGTACTTCAGGATGACGTCGCCGACCTTCACCCGGTCGCCGTTGCGCAGCGGCGTCTCGCGGGTGAGCGTATCGTTGACGTAGGTGCCGTTGGTGCTGTTGTTGTCGTGCACCCACCAGGCGCCTTCGCGCTTCACGAGGCGCGCGTGCTTGCGGGACACACCCTCGAACTCCAAAACCAGGGAGTTCTGTACGTCGCGGCCGATGGAGAGCTCTTGCACCGGGCCGTCGAGCTGGATGCGCTTGCCCAGCGGACCTCTGCCCTCACGGGTGTAGATCACCACGAGGCAATCGGACCCGCCCGTGTGCTGCCCGAGCCCCGGTTCCGCCCGCAGAACCTGCGTCTGGACCTGCCAGGCAGCGTCGGCGTGCAGCTCGGGGTGATCCTTCGGGTCAGCCATTGCGGATTGATCAAAAGGGTATCGGCGCGCCTCGCTCCGCGTCAAGCGCGGTCCATGACGCGCCGCGGGAGCCTCAGCACGACGTCGCGCTGTTGGAGCGGGCTTCGAAGGTGAGCGTGAAGGGCATGCACGACGCGCCGCTGAACCACCGGACCTCCACGAAGAAGTCCGAGCTGTCGCTGCCGAACGAACCGCCGCCGGTGAGGGTGTACGTGTCGTCGACGCCCGCGAGTCGCTGCGAGCTTCCGATGAGGCGCCCGCACGCGCTGTACACGAAGAGGTCGTAGTCGACCCCCGGCGGGCCGCGGAGCGTGAGCCGGCCGTTGAGCGACGCGGGGCAGCTCGAGCACTCGTTGAGCCTGCCGCGGAACCATGTCGTGCGCGTGCCCGTGCGCGTCGCCACCACACGGAGCGACCGGCTCGGGCAGAACAATGCGCACGCCGTGTCGCCGCAGAAGGCGCCGAGGTTCAGCGCCGCGGCGCACGTGTTGGCCGCCGTCCCATGGATGACCTCGCAGCCGTCCGCGGAGTTGCGGTTGCAGTCCGACGCGTTGGTCATGCAGGTCGCCGTCGCGCAGCGCCCCGCGGCACAGGCGCCGCCCGCGCTGCACGCCATGCCGCATGCGCCGCAGTTCGCGGCGTCGGTCTGGAGGTCGACGCAACGCATCGTTTCGCCCGTTCCGCAGAGCCGGCGTGGAGCAGCGCAGGTCGCCGAGCACGAGCCCGCGGTGCAGGCCTCGACCTCGCCGCAGGCGCGACCGCAGCGACCGCAGTGCTGGGTGTTGGTCTGGAGGTCGACGCACCCGCCGCCGCACATCGTCTCTCCGGTGGCGCACCCGCCCACGTCGGGTGTCCCCACGTCGGGTGTCCCCACGTCGGGTGTCCCCACGTCGGGCGTCCCCACGTCGGGCGTCCCCACGTCGGGCGTCCCCACGTCGGGCTCGATGAAGCCCGTATCCGGGGTGCCAAGGTCGATGGGCTCCTTTCCCGTGTCGACCCTGCGGACGTCGTCGAGGGGATTGACCAGGTCGAAGGTCGGAACATCGCTGGGAGGGTTCGCGGGGGCGTCTGTCACCGCGGCATCGTCGATCTCGCCGTCGAGCTCGCCCGTCGCGCACGCCCCCAGGGCGAGGGCGAGGGCGAGCATCGCGACGCGGGCGGGACTGGCGCTGGGGAGGTTCATCGTAGGGCGGGCGGAGGCTAGCATGGCGTCCCGCTGCGCTATGGTGGCGGGGTGTTCCGTGACGACCAGCAGGCGATGGCCCTGCAGAACGATGAGCTGCGCCGCGAGCTCGAGCGCATGCGAGGCGAGAACGACGCCCTCCGTAGCGCCATCGTCCACAGCACCCCGAGCGGCGTCCCGTTCTCCGCCCGGGGGCTCTACCGCAACGACCCGCTGCCCCTGAACGAGGCCGAGCGCGTGGTGCTCGGGGTGCACGGGCTGGAGCGATTTCCGGTGTGGCTCGCGGCGCTGCTCCACGTGCTCACCTTCGGGCTCTTCTCGGTGATCTACTACGCGGTGCAGGGCGGGCGTCTGCCGACGATCGAGACGGGCGACCCCGGGGCCCACAAGGGCGTTGGGTTCTTCCTCATCCCGTACTTCAACCTGTACTGGCTCTTCGCGTTTCCGACGCGCCTTGCCGACCGGCTCAACCTCCAGCTGCGCCTCCGCGGCGAGGCCCCGATGGTCTCGCAGGCGCTGATGGTCGCCTGCTCCATCAGCACGGCCCTCATCGTCGTGCCCTTCTTCTGGATCTTCGCGGTCGTCCAGATCCAGCGGGCGATCAACCGCATCGCCGAGCTCGGCCCGGTGGTGCCGCGCTTGGCGGCGCCCGCGGCGATGACCGGCGTGCGCGTCGACGCGGCCCCCGCGTCCGTGATGACCGCCGAGCCGGAGGCGTGGGCGGACGAGGGTGCGTGGCCGGCCGACGTCCAGCGGCGCGAAGGGCATCGCTAGGAGGTACAACAGGGCGCATGGCCCCCATCGACTCTGCCGCGCTGCTCGACGCGGTGACCTTCGACGCCCACGGGCTCGTGCCCGCCATCGCGCAGGACGCGCTCACCGGCGAGGTTCGGATGCTCGCGTACATGACCCGCGAGGCCCTGGAGGCGACGGTGAAGACGGGCGTGGCGACCTTCTGGTCGCGCTCCCGCGCGGCGCTCTGGGTGAAGGGCGAGACCAGCGGCAACACCCTGGCCGTGCGCGAGTTGCTGCTCGACTGCGACGGCGACTGCGTGCTTCTGCGCGTCGAGCCCCGCGGCCCCACCTGCCACACGGGCGCGCCGTCGTGCTTCTACCGCGCCTGGCGCGACGGGTCCTGGGAGGAGGGCGCGCGGCCGCTGCCGGAGCTCGACGGGCTCTGGGCGACGCTCGACGCGCGGCGGCGCGACGCTGGCGCGGCGGGGCGCTCGTACACCCGGCAGCTGCTGGAGGCCGGGGCGCGGAAGATCGGCGAGAAGCTGCGCGAGGAGGCCGACGAGCTCGCGCGCGCGGCGGAGTCCGAGGGCGACGACCGGGTGGCCTCGGAGGCCGCGGACGTGGTGTTCCACGCGATGGTGGCGCTGGTCTCGCGGCGGGTGCCCTGGCGGGAGGTGCTCGCGGTGCTGGCGCGCCGCCGCGGGGTGTCGGGCCTCGTCGAGAGGGCGTCGCGGGCCAAGA
>CAIOSS010000733.1 GCA_903860995.1 uncultured delta proteobacterium
CGACGAGATCCTCTACGACGGCTACTTCCCCTACTCGCACAGCACCATCGGCGACATGCGCGACCTCGAGATGCCCGGCGTGGCGCCCGCCGCGCAGATCGCGCGGGTGCGGGCCTTCCACGCCCGCTTCTACGCCCCCGACAACGCGGTGATCACCATCGCTGGCGACTTCGAGCCGGCGGAGGCCCTGGCGATGGTGCGCCGCCACTTCGGCGACATCACCACCCGTCGCGGCGAGGTGTGGCAGGACCCGGGGTTCCAGCCTCGACCCGGAGAGCGGACCGACTCCATGGTGGATCCGCATGCGGAGGTCCCAGGCTTCCACGTGGCGTGGCACATCCCGCCGCGTCGCACGCCGGACCACTATCCCCTGGAGGTGCTCGCCGCGGTGCTGGGCTCGGGCCAGTCGTCGCGCTTCTACCGGACGCTCGTCCATGACCGCGAGCTGCTCTCGGAGATCTCCGTGGACACCGAAGATCGTCGCGGGCCCGACCTGATGGCGGTGTGGGCGATCTGCTCGCAGGGACAGAACCCCGCCGGCGTGCGGCGCGCCCTCGACGCGATCATCGCGGACGTGGTCGCTCGCGGCATTACCGCCCGCGAGCTGGAGAAGGCGAAGAACAACATCCGCGCATCCTTCGTGTTCGGGCTCCAGCGACCGCTCGCGCGGGCGCAGTTCCTGGGCATGGCAGAGCTCTACGACGGCGATGCGACGGTGGTGAACAGCGAGCTGCCCCGCTACGAAGCCGTCACCCTCTCCGACGTCCGCCGGGTCGCGGCGCAGTACCTCGTGGCTGGCAACCGCATCGTCCTCGATGTGCTGCCGCCGCCCGCTAGCGCTGGCGCACGAAGTCCGGCGCCGGGAGGCTGAGCTGCGGGCGCCCGGTCTGGCGCACGAGCGTCGGGCGGATCGGGCGCGCGGGAGCACGCACCGCGTTGCCCGCGGGGTCGATCGCCTCGGGCGCCACCGCGGCCGGGGCCGGACACGCCGCGCAGGGAGCGCACACCGCGGGGGGCGCCGGGATGAACTGCGTCACGGGCGTCTGTCGCTGGACGAGGGCGTAGGAGATCGCGTGCGCGATGCCGACGATGAGCAGCGCGTGGGCGATGAACAGGCCCGCGAGAGCAGTGGGTGAGCGGGTCCACGGCATCGTGGCCGGAGGAGCGGTGTGGATCACCGTCGTCGGCTCATCGAGCAGGAAGCGCGAATCGTAGGCGTCGGGGCGGCGCTCGAGGGGCGGGGAGTCGAGCGGAGACAGGTAGCTGGGCGTCGGGGGCGACGGCACCGATCGCGGCGGCTCGACCGGCGTCGCGGGGGCGCTGACCGGCTCCGGGGCGGCAACGACTGAAGTGACCGGAGCGGGAGCTGGCGTAGGCGTCGGGGACGGCGCAGGCGCGGGTGCTGCCACGGCCGGAGCGGGGGTAGGCGCTGCACCGGGGGCGGGTGCGGGGAGAGCGTCGAGCACCTGAGGCGACGGCGCAGGATCGACCGGCTCCCGGGCACCGACCAGCTCCGGATCGGGCAGGCTGGTGGGCTGGGTGGACTCGCCCGGTGGCGACGCCAAAAGCGCGACGACGTCGGTCGGGCCCGTGACCTCGGGGGGCGGGGCGATGACCGCCG
>CAIOSS010000734.1 GCA_903860995.1 uncultured delta proteobacterium
ACCGCGACCCGCACGGCCCACGAGCGCCGGCGCGCGTGCTCGATGACGGCGTCGCGGTCGAGCGCCCCGGCGACGGGCTGCGCCTGCGCCGTCGCGGCCGCCGAGAGCGCGAGCGCGGCGAGGGCTGCGCCGAGGCGCCGCGGGGGGTGAAACACGGCGCGACCCTACCGCCGCGCAAGACCGACGGTCAATCGGTGCGAAGGGCCTCCCAGGCGCCGGGGCTGGAGATCGGAGTACGACCGCGGCGTGGTCAGCGAACGCTTCCCCGGTACGACCGCGGCGCTGTCAGCGACCGGAGACCGGTGCCGTAGAGGAGCTCGACACCGTGCGGTGCTGGGCGTCGCGGGCGGGCGTGAGGACGCTCAAGCGACCTGCGTCGCAGCGAACGCCACGCCCGCGTAGATCTCGTCGACCATGAGGTCACCGCCCAGGTCGGGCAACGCCACCTTCGCTCCGGCTTCGGCGATGGTGAGCGTCCACGTCCCGTCGTCGTTGCGGCGGTAGTGCTCGAGGCGCGCCTCATCCTGGTTCGCCAGGAGGTAGTGCTGGAGCGACGGGAGCCGCCGGTACGCCCGGAACTTCTTCCCGCGGTCGTAGGACTCCGTCGAGTCCGAGAGCACCTCTACCAGCATCGTCGGGTTGGTGACGGCGTTGGCGTCCACCGCGGCGAGCTCCTGCGGGCCGCACACCACCGAGGCGTCGGGGTAGTAGCTGTCGCCCGACGCGGAGACGTGAACCTTCAGGTCGCTCGTGTGCACCCGGCAACGCCCGCCCCCTGCGCGCACGAGGTTGAAGAGGGTGCCGATGAGTCGAGCTGCGATCTCGGAATGCGCCGGCGTCCCCCCCGCCATCGCGTACGCGACGCCGTCGACGTACTGCATCTTCACGGGGCTCGCCGCTTCGAGTGCGAGGTACTCCGGGTAGGTCGTGACCAGCTTCTCGGCGGCGCTCATGGCGCTTACCGTACACCCGCCGACGCTCGCCTTCGATGCCTCACCCCGCCGCCCAGGTGAGCCCGCGAGGGGAACGGTATCCGCGCCGAGTGCGGGTCACACGGTGCGGTCCCGAGATGCAGCCCGTCGAACAGGTCTTCGACGCCATCCGTGCGCTGACGCCGGTCGAGCGGTTGCGACTGGTCGAACGCGTGGTGCTCAGCGTCGCCGAGGAGGCCGCGCCGCCCGCGACCGAGGCCGACACCTACGACGACATCGTGGAAGAAGGCGGTCTGCTCGTCGCAACCGCTCGCGCTCCCGCAAGCCCTGGTCGGCTGAAGTGCGGTGCGCGGTGCGCGGTGCGCGTGGCGGGCACGGCCGGAGTCCTGATGGTGGGCGGCCATGGTCGACCACGTCCTTCGTGCCGGCACCCGGCAGCGGACGCCCGGTGATGTTCTCGGTGATGCGCACCCGCAGCTCTCGCGGCGCTGAGAACCCGGCCGCGTCCCCTCACGCCCGCGGGTACAGCGCCACCCGCCACGGTAGGTACGCGACCGGCTCGCCGTGGCCCTCCTCCGACGCCCACGTGGCCGCCCGCCGCGCGTCGTCGAGCCCGTCGATGAGGCCGTGCTGGTTCAGCGCGATCCCGAGCGCCTCGCGCAGCGCCGTCTCGCCGCCGGTGCAGACGATGGAGTGCAGCTCGTCGATTCCGTCGCCGAGCACAAGGCGTCGGAGCGCCTGTCCGCCCAAGCCGGTCGCTCCCTTGCGACCCTTGCGACCCTTGCGGTTCTCCCCCCCCCTGCGGAGCCCAAGGCATGGCCGTGATGGCGCACCAGCGACGTCCGCGGCGTCGGGCTCGTCGTGCGCGACTCGCACCCCCGCGTGCAGGTTGAACCCACCCACCCATGCCACGAGCCCAAGCGACGAATGCCGCAGCGGCCCAGCGGCGTGCTTCTCCTCGTCGTCCTCGCGAGCGCCGCGAAGTCGTCGCGCACGAGACCATGGTCCACCCCAAGGCGGAGGGGTGGCGGATCATCCCGACGCAGCAGGACCCTCGTCGGCGGCGAGGCCCGACGCCCAAACCCGCGGCCCCGCAACCGATTGCACCGCCCCGGAAGCACGGCGCTTGCGCCAACCCGTACGCCGAACCCCAGGCCGCGGCGCTATAACCCGTCCCGGAGCGTCGATGACCCACGACCACGACCACGAGCACGAGCACGAGCACGACCCCGGCCACGAGCACCCGGGCCATCACCACGGCGTCGCGGTCGCGGCCCCCGCGCCGGGATCGGCCTTCGCCGTGGGCGTCGTGCTCAACGTGGCCTTCGTGGTGGTCGAGTCGGTGTTCGGCGTGCTCGCCCACTCGATGGCCCTGCTCGCCGACGCCGCGCACAACCTCGGCGACGTGCTCGGGCTGCTGCTCGCCTGGGGCGCCGCGGTGCTCGCCCGCCGCCCGCCGTCGCCCCGGCGCACCTACGGCCTGCGGCGCAGCACCATCCTCGCGGCGCTGGCCAACGCGGTGCTGCTGCTCGTCGCCGTCGGGGTCGTCTGCCGCGAGGCCGTGCTGCGCCTGGGCGCGCCGACGCCGGTGCCGGGGGTCACGGTGATCGCCGTCGCGGCCGTCGGGGTGCTGGTCAACGGCGCGTCGGCGATGATGTTCCATCGGTCGCGGAAGACCGACGCCAACGCGCGCGGGGCCTTCCTGCACCTGGTGAGCGACGCGCTGGTCTCCCTCGGCGTGGTCGTGGCGGGCCTCGTCATGTGGCGCACCCACTGGTGGTGGCTCGACCCCGCGATGAGCCTCGCGGTCTCGCTAATCATCGTAGGCGGCGCCTGGTCGCTCTTGAAGGAGGCCCTCGACCTCAGCCTCGACGCCGTGCCGCGCCACATCAAGATCGCGGCCGTGGAGGAATACCTCCTCGGGCTCCCGGATGTGCGCGGCGTGCACGACCTCCACGTGTGGTCGCTCAGCACCACCGACGTCGCGATGACCGCGCACCTGGTCATGCCTGCGGGCGCCGCGACGCGGGCGATGCAGCGCGGCGTCGTCGACGCGATGCGCACGCGCTTCGGCATCGGGCACACGACCCTGCAGGTGGAGGACCTCGCCGCGGACGGCGAGTTCGACCCCGACTGTCAGCACGCGGACGGCTGTCGACCCACGTCGCCGTAGACGCGTCGCGCGCTTTGGGATGACCCTCCGGCGCGGATGTCCCACCGCCCATCGACCCGTCGCCGCAGCGCCCGCGGGCTGCTCGTGTTCCTTGCCGCGCTCGCCCCGGCGGCCTGCTCGTCGCCCGACGCCGCCCCCGCGGACGCCTCCGTCGCCCTGGACCTGGGGCTGGACGTGGGTGACCACCTCGTCGACGCGGCCGCGCCCGGGATGGACGCCGCGGACGACCGCGCGAGCGCTCCGGCGCTCGACGCCGGACCCGCCGCCGCGGTGGGAGACGGCGCCACGCCGATGACCTTCCGCGACGAGACCCTGGCCGAGTTTCGCATCGACCTCGCGCCCGCCGACCTCGCCGCGATGCTCACCGAGGGCAACGACTCGCGCGTGCCGATGACCCTCCGCTACCTGGGCGGCGCCTACCCCGGGACCATCCGGCAGCGCCTCGGCAACAACTCCCGCTGCGGCGCGCTGCGGCAGTTTCGCCTCGACTTCCCGATGCCCATCACCTTCCCCGACGGGTACCGCAGCGACCGCTTCGAGACCGACCGCGGGCGCTGCTACGTCCTCCACGAGTGGCTCTCCGCGGGCGTGATGCGCCGCGTGGCGGCGATGCACCCCGAGCTGCGCCTGCACGTGAAGTACACCAACGTCGTCGTGATCTACTTCAACGACGCGCTCTATCACGTCGAGACGCTCACCGAGGACGTCAACCGCGACCTCGGGCAGCGCCTCGAGGGCACGCGCAACGTCACCTTCTATGAGAACGGCTGCTACCTCGCGCCGACCACGGGCTTCATCGGCGAGTTCTGCCGCACCTTCGACCGCGCGCGCCTGTCGACCCTCCTGGACATCCCCGTGTACCTGCAGTGGGCGGCGACGGTGAAGGCCCTCGCGCCCGGCGACAACTACCCCGACCACCCCTACAACTGGGTGCTGATGCGCAACGACGACACGGGCATCGCGCGCCCGCTCGGCGATGACTGGGACGAGGTGCCGGCCCTCGAGCCCGACGCGACCGCCGACCCCTTCGCGCCGACCCATCCGTCGGGCGACCTCCAGCGGCACTTCACCGCGCTGCTCGCCGAGCCCGACCTGCGCGAGCGCTACGTGGCCAACCTCCGCGACGCGCGCGCCGCGATGGACCCGGCGGTGACGCTCCCGCTGCTCGCGATGAAATACGCCCAGGTGCGGGACCTCCTCACGCGCGTTCCGGGCATCCCCCTCACGCTGGAGCAATACGACAACCTGTATTCCGTGAGCGGCGAGGTGCCGCGCTTCCTGCGCGAGCGCTACGACTTCCTCGGCGCGCTGACCGGCGCCGGGGGCGACGCGGGCGCGCGCGGCGACCGACCCTGAGCGGCGTCGCTCAGCCCTCGAAGGCGTAGCCCAGGAGCTGCTCCATCACCTGAGCCTCGCAGCCCGGGTCGGGGGAGACGAAGTGGTCCGTGCCCGCGCCGCCGCCGCCGCCGCCGCCGCCGCCGAACCAGTCGTTGGAGTTCACCTCGTTCTGGGTGACGAAGTCCGCGAGGCGCCCGTGGCCGCGGCGTCGTCGCGGGTCGCGTCGGGGGGCGCCTCGCTGGAGGCGCAGCCGAGCGGCAGCGCCGCGAGGGCACCGGAGCCGACGAGTGATCACAGAAGGGTGCCCCGGAGGAGCATCTGCGCGACGTTGAAGTAGATGATGAGCCCGGCCACGTCGACGAGGGTGGCGACGAAGGGCGCGGAGGCGGTGGCCGGGTCGAAGCCGAAGCGCTTCACGATGAAGGGCAGCATCGAGCCGGCGATGGTGCCCCAGCTCACCACGCCGATGAGGCTGATGGAGACGGTGAGCCCGATGCGCAGCCACGAAGCGCCGTAGGACTGGAACAGCGACTGCCACACGGCGATGCGGACGAGGCCGATCACGGCGAGTCCGGCACCCAGGGTGAGCCCCGCGGCGACCTCGCGGCGGATGATGACCCACCAGTCGCGGCCCGAGATCTCGCCGAGGGCCATCGCGCGGATGATGAGCGTGGTGGCCTGCGAGCCGGAGTTGCCGCCGCTCGAGATGATCAGCGGGATGAAGAGCGTGAGCACCGCCGCGCGGGCGATCTCGTGCTCGTAGTGGGCCATGGCGCTGGCGGTGAGCAGC
>CAIOSS010000735.1 GCA_903860995.1 uncultured delta proteobacterium
CCTCTCGCCCGCGGCTCAAGCGCACGTCGTGGCGGGGCGCATGCACAGCCCGTTCCCCGGGGCCCCCACGCCCGCGCACGCACCGGCGCTCTCCGACGTACAGCTCCTGCCGCTCCCGGACGACTTCGCAGCACGGACCGCCGCGCGTGCCGACGCCCTTCGCGCGCGTTGGAAGGAGCTCGGAGGGTGAGACCGGTGCGCTGCTTGGGGCGGAAGGGGGTTCCCCCCTTCCGCAACGCCATCCCCCCACGCGCGATGCGTTCCAATAACTGATACCGCCCGAAAAGAAGCGGGGACTCCATCACCACATGCCTTTGGATCCCGCCGCGTGTCCTTGCGCCCGGGTCGCGAGCAGCATAACCCGAGGAGGCGCCGCGCCTCTACCCGTCGCGCGCTCACCCGAAAGACCATGAATTCCCCTGCCCCCCGCACCGCGGCCGTGGTCTCTGCGTTTGTCCTCGCCGCCGTGTGCGCGTTCGCGGTCGTGGTCGTCCGTCGGGGCGGCGGGGGTCACGTCCCCCCGCCCGGCCGCTGCGAGGTGTCGTCCACCCGCGCGTTGACCACCGAGGCCAGCGACCGCGTGGTCGGGATGACACACCACGAAGGTCACCTCTGGGCGCTCGCCCTCCGGCGCGGCCCGGCGGGCACCACCGCTCAGCTCGTCCGCTCGGCCTCTGGTCGATCGGCGCCGGTCACCGTCGCGACCGCCGCCCTCGTGGGCGCAGCCGCGGTCGCGGGCCCGGTGGTCACGGGTCGCAGCGTCGCCTTCGCGACCGCCGCGGGCCCGGTCGTCCGCGCCACCGCCTTCGACGGCCGCGCCGCACGATCCGCGGAATTTCCTCGCGGGGAGCAGCCTGCCGGGCGCCCCGCGGTGACCGCCCGCCTCTCGCTCACCACCGAGGCCGACGGCTCGCTGGCGGTGGCCGCGCACTGGGGCGGCGCCTTCGGCACGCGACGGCTCCACCAGCGCGACACCCGCGAGAGCCCCGAGCTCGGCCCCCTGCGTCGCGACCGCTTCGACGCGCCCGCGCTCGCCGTGCTGGGCGACGCCCTCGTGGCGTTGCATGAGCGACGCGTCGGCGCCTTCACCGACGACACCACCGGGGACAGCCGCCTGGAGGCCGCAGCCTTTCCTGCGGGCCCCTTCGACGTCGCGACCGCCCGCGAGGTCGTGCTCTCCACCTCGGCCAACAGCCACGACGCGCGACTCGCCGCGGCGGACGCGAGCGCCGTGGCCCTGTGGCGCGACGGCGACCGCCTCCTGGCCGCGCGCCTCGACGCGACACCGACGCAGCTGACCGCCGGCGCCCCGCCGTTGGAGTGGCGCGCGGCGGGCGGCGCCCACCACGACCTCGCCGCGGGGGGCGCCTGCGCGGTCGCCGCGTGGGACCGTGATGGCTCGATCGTCGCGCGGGGCATCGACCTGCACGGCGCTGGCGCCGTCGCCGCGTCCGAGGCCGCCGTGCGCCCACGCGGTGCCGTGAATGACCTGCGCCTCGCCCGGGTGGGCGATGGCTTCGTCGCGGTGGCCGTGACGACGCGATCGCTTCAGGCGTGGCGCGTCACGGTCGACGCGGCCTGCGCGCCGACGCTCGCGCCGCTGGCGTGGCCGGGCCCCGTCGTGTCGAGGCCCGGTCTGCGACTGATCGCGGTCTCGGGCGACGCGACCGGCGCCACGGTGCTGAGCACCCTCGACCCCGTCGACGCGCCGGCCACGCTCGTGTCCCGGGTCGACCTCGACGCGGCCTTCGTGGTCGGTCCAGTGGTGAGCGAGCGGGTGCCCCAGCCGGTGATCGCGGGAACACGCCAGGACGCCCACATCGCCCTCGTCGCCGGCCCCTACCGCGGGACGGTGCGGGTGCAGCGCCTCGGCGACGCGGCCGACGATGACGAGCCTGGCGAGGACGTGCTTCTGCGGCTCGCCCGCGGGGCGCGCGTCGCCCTCGTCGCGAGCGCGCGGCTCCACCGCATCTGGGTCGCCGACCGCAGCGACGCGGACTCCAACGCCTTCCACGCCCCGTACTCGCTCGTGCTGCACTCGGTCATCGACACCCTCGAGGACGGGCCCCGCACGGAGATCGCGACGGCGAGCCCGCCTGCGGCCGGGTTCTCGTCCGCCTCGCTGCACCGCCTGGACGCCGCCGAGAGTGGACGCCCAGCCTGGGCGCTGATCGCCTCCCCCGCGCCCTCCCCCGCCGCCGGTGCGGCGCCTGCCCTCGAGGGCGCCTGGGCCTTCCTCTTCGACGTGTCCGATCGCCCCGTCGTAAGGCGGGTCACCGACGGCAGCCCGTGGCCGCACGCGGCCGCCCTGCTCCCCGCGGCGCTGCGCACCTCGCACGACCGGGTCGAGGCCGTCGCATGGCGGGGCACCTCCCTCGCAGCGATCGTGACCGGGCCCCGCGCGGGCGTGCGCCTCGTCACGGGCGATCCCTTCACCGAGACGCTGCGCGACGTTCCCCTCGCGACGACTGCGCCGACCATGGTGCGCGGCGCGACCGTGCTCCCGTCACGCGAGGGCTGGATGACCTTCTGGCTCGACGTCACCCACCCTGCCCCGACCCTGCACGACCGCCGCTTCGACCCCCGCGGCGGAGCCCTGGGCGCGGCCGATCAGCTGGGCGAGTTTCTCCGCCTCGACGAGCGGGCGCTCTCGACCGCCCTGGCCGCCGCAGTGACCGCGCCGGACGAGTTCGCGGTCGCCATCCCGACGCCCCATGGGGTTCGGGTCGCCGAGGTCCGTTGTTCGCGGTAGAACACCAAGGTCAGCTGACGGCATCCACTGGCTTGCGACCGGTGAACATCCCGGGGTAAGCCTCCGTCGGTTGCGGCTCGATTCCTGGTTGCCTGATCAACTGTCAGCGGAGGCTCCCCATGAAGAGGGTGCTGGTCGTGGAAGACGATGCCAATGAGCGCTTCACCCTCATGCGGGTGCTGGAGCGCGTCGGGTACATGGTGACCGCGGTGTCGACCGCAGAGGAGGCGCTCGCGGCCCTACCGGGGACGCAATTTCACGCGGTGGTCAGCGATGTGATGATGCCCGAGACCGACGGGGTCTCGCTTGCGCGGGACATCGCCGAGCGAGCGCCGGGGACGCCCATCATCCTGGTCAGCGCCTTTCACCTGGCGCCGCGCCAGGTCGACCGGATGCGCATCGCGACGCTGCACTTCATGGACAAGCCCCTCGACCTGCCGAAGCTCATCGCGCTGCTCGAGGCGCCCAGCGGCGCCCCGTGCGAGCGGTGCATGTGTTCGGTGGAGGAAGCGCTGATCCCGCAGGAGGATGGGCCCCCCAGGCTGACCGGGCGGCCAGCGTAGGGGGCGTAGAGGGCTACGCCTATCCCTCGATGAAGGACTTGAGCTGCTTCGAGCGGGAGGGGTGACGGAGCTTGCGTAGCGCCTTCGCCTCGATCTGGCGGATGCGCTCGCGGGTGACCTCGAAGCCCTGGCCGACCTCCTCGAGGGTGTGGTCGGACTTCTCGCCGATGCCGAAGCGCATCCGCAGGACCTTCTCCTCGCGCCACGTCAGGGTCTTGAGGACCTTGCGCATCTGCTCGGCGAGGTTGTTCGAGATGACCGCCTCGGAGGGCGAGATCACGCTCTTGTCCTCGATGAAGTCGCCGAGGTGGGAGTCCTCCTCCTCGCCGATGGGTGTCTCGAGCGAGATGGGCTCCTTCGCGATCTTCAGGACCTTCCGCACCTTGTCGAGCGGGAGCTCCATCTTCTCGGCGATCTCCTCGGGCGTGGGCTCGCGGCCGAACTCCTGCACGAGGTAACGCGAGGTGCGGATGAGCTTGTTGATCGTCTCGATCATGTGCACCGGGATGCGGATGGTGCGCGCCTGATCGGCGATGGCGCGGGTGATGGCCTGGCGGATCCACCACGTCGCGTAGGTGCTGAACTTGTACCCGCGGCGGTACTCGAATTTGTCCACCGCCTTCATCAACCCGATGTTGCCCTCCTGGATGAGGTCCAGGAACTGCAGCCCGCGGTTGGTGTACTTCTTCGCGATCGACACCACGAGGCGGAGGTTGGCCTCGACGAGCTCGGCCTTCGCGCGCTCGGCGGTGCGCTCTCCCTCGCGGATCTCGCGGAAGGTACGGCGAAGCTCCTCGAGCGAGACGCCCTGCTCCTTGGCCTTCTCTTCGACGGTGCGAACCTTCGTGGTGCTCGACTTGAGCGCGTCGAGCAGCGACTCCAGCTCCGACGCCACGGTCTTGAGCTGTCGCGCCAACACACCGCGCCGGCGGTTGTCCGCCGCCTCGAACTCGCGCAGGCGGCGCTTGAGCTCGCGGGGCTCGACGCCGAAGCGACGGGCTGCGTCGGTGACGGGCGACTCCGCGCGCTCGAGCTGGTCGATGAGCTTCTTGAGCTGCGAGACGATGTTCTCGATCTGCTTCTTGTTGAGGCGCAGGTCGATGAGCGACTGGCACATGTCCGCGCGGGTCTTCTCGATCTCGTCGACGACCCCGCGGC
>CAIOSS010000736.1 GCA_903860995.1 uncultured delta proteobacterium
ACGCTGGCGGCGGCGACGGCGGGGGCCGTGAGCGCGCGCGAGCTGCTGGGCCGCGCGCTGGCGGCGGAGGCGCGGGGCGACCTGCCGGCGGCGGCGCGCTCGCTGGAGGAGCTGGTGGCCGCCGGGGTGGACGGCGACGGGGTGCTCTACGACCTGGGCACGGTGTACGCGCGGCAGGAGCGCTACGGCGAGGCGATCTGGTGCTTCGAGCGGGTGCTGCGGCGCGCGCCGTTGATGTGGCCGGCGCGGGACAACCTCCGGGCGACGCGGATGCGGCTGGCGCGGCGCGACGCGGGGCGCAGCGGGCAGGCGGTGGTCGAGCAGGCGGTGCCGCTGCGGGTGCAGGTGGGCGAGCTGGTCCCGCTGGGGTGGAGCGTGCTGCTGGGGGTGCTGGGCCAGGTCGGCGTGGTCTTCGCGGTGTGGCGCCGGCGGCGGGTGAGCTCCGAGCTGGAGGCCGTGGGCATGACCGTGGCGCTGGTGCTCTCGCTGACGCTGACTGCGGGCGCGCTGGGCCTGGTGGCAGCGCGGCGGGCGCTCCCGGCGGAGTCGGTGGTGCTGCACGGTGGACTGCGGCTGCGGCAGACGGCGCGGGTGGACGGCATCCCCGACGCGGCGGTGCGCGAGGGCGAGCGGGTCGAGCGGGTGGCGCGCGACGGGGTGTTCACGCGGGTGCGCACGCTGACGGGCGCGACCGGCTGGGTGGAGACGAGCGAACTCGGGGGGCTGTAGCGCGGCTTCGCGGGGGACTGGAAGGCGTGAGCGGAGCACCCGCCCAGGCCCACGATCACGGGCCTCGCCGATCGAGGGGAGCACCCACCCAGGCCCTCCCAGTGCGCCGCGACGCGCATCCGCTGGGGCGCGCCCCGCCTCGCCGTTGGCGTAGAGACGCAACATGCACTTGTCATGGTTGACCCGGAATTCCGGGGAGTACCGGATGGGCTCGGTGATGCCGTTGCCGCCCGCGATGAGCCTCCCGGCCCTCATGGCCGCGCTCGAGGGCTTTGATCCCGCCGCGCGCCGATCAGCTGGCGGCGCTGGAGGTCGTGTGGTCGCCCGCCGACGAGGGCGACCCGATGTCCTCCGCCGAGCTCGAGGTGCTCTACCCCGGAGCTGCTGCGCCTCGACGAGGGCGCCGGGCTCGGCCGCTGCCCCGCCTGCGGCGGGGTGTGAGCCACGATCTGCGCTTCGAGCCACCGCGCGTGTGAACCGCCGCCGCGGTGGCGACGCCGCCGTTCACATGAACCCGGTGCTCCGCTGCGGCTGTGACTCCGGCGTCGGTGGGTGTCGTCCAGGGTTCGCAGGCCGCGTCCCCGGCGCTGGGGCGGCGCCGCGCGAATCGCCGTGTCCCGCCGTGATCCGAGACTGCCTACCTCCGTTCACGGCGGAAGCGGTTCGGCCGTTGCTCAGGGCGGTGGCGTCATCTGCGACGACGCGCCGGAATCCTGTTTCGGATGCGGTCGGAGGGGTGATAGTCCAGCTCTTCACGTCGGTGTCGGGGGATTTCGCCCCGGATCTCGACGGCAGGGCAATCGTTCGGGTGCAGGAGTCATTCAATCATGAAGCGTCGTTCACTGTTCACCATGGTCGGGCTCGCGGTTCTGTCGTTCGCCACGGTCGCGCACGCGATTGACCGCGACTTCACGGTGCACAACAGCATCGGCAACCCCATCATCGAGCTGCACATCACCCCGAGCAGCACCACCACCTGGGGCGCCGACCTCCTCGGCGCGCACGTGCTCGCCGATGACGCCTCGGTGCTCATCCACTACACGCCCAGCATGTACCGCGGGCAGTGTGTGTTCGACATCAAGGTCGTCGACCAGGCCGGCGCGCACGTCGTCTCGGGCATCAACCTCTGCCGCATCACCGACGTGACCTTCACCCGCGACGCCGACGGCGACGTCGCCTACTCCGCGCACTGATCCTTCCCGTCCCGACGCCGCACCGATCGGCGGCTCCCTCCCCACAGTCACACGAAGCACGGGCGTGGCGAGCCCCGACCGCATCGGCGCCGGCGCGGCCCGGCCGGTGATAGTGTCCGCGCCCCTATGCATGCGTTGTTGGAAGAGCTTGGTTCGGCCGCCGCGGCGGCGTTGGTGCAGTCCTTCGGCGCGGAGGGCATCCCCGCCTCCGTGGTGTTCGAGCCGTCGCCGCGCGCCGACGCGCAGTGCAACGCGGCGATGCAGCTCGCCAAGGCCCTGAAGCGTCCGCCCCGGGACCTCGCCGCCGCCATCGTCGCCGCCGTCGCGTCGCACCCCGCCGTCGCGAAGGCCGAGGTCGCCGGCGCGGGCTTCGTCAACGTCACCCTGCGCGACGCGTGGCTCGCCGCCCACGTCGACGACGCGCTCGCGCTGCGCCCGGTGGGCGCGGGGCAGACCGTGGTGCTCGACTACTCGTCGCCCAACGTCGCCAAGCCCATGCACATCGGGCACATCCGCTCGACGATCCTGGGCGAGGCGATGAAGCGGGTGATGCGCGCGGTGGGCTACACCGTCGTCTCGGACAACCACCTCGGCGACTGGGGCACGCAGTTCGGCAAGCTCATCGTGGCGTGGCACCGGTACCTCGACGGGGCCGCGTACGAGCGCGACCCGGTGGGCGAGCTGCTGCGCATCTACGTGAAGTACAGCGAGGACGAGCGGGCCCAGAAGCTCGCGCTCGGCGCCCCCGCGAAGGAGGCCGACGACGACGACGCCCCGCTGCCGGCGCAGGCCCCGGAGCTGCTGCTCGCGGCGCGCGCCGAGCTGGTGAAGCTGCAGGCGGGCGACCCCGAGAACGTCGCGCTGTGGAAGAAGTTCGTCGACGTGTCGATGGCGGAGTTCGACCGGACGTACCAGCGCCTCGGGGTGAGCTTCGACGAGGTGCTGGGCGAGAGCTTCTACAACGACATGCTCGCCGCGACGGTCGACGAGCTGCTCGCGAAGGGCATCGCGGAGCACAGCCAGGGGGCCGTGGTGGTGACCTTCACCAAGGAGCGCGACGGCGAGGCGATGCCGCCGATGCTGGTGCGCAAGGCCGACGGGGGCTTCCTGTACGGCACCAGCGACATCGCGGCGATGCGCTACCGCATGGGACGGTGGAGCCCGGCGCGCATCCTCATCGTGACCGACGAGCGGCAGCAGCTGCACTTCCGGCAGCTCTTCGCGGTGGCGCGGCGGCTCGGGGTTCCGGCGAAGCTGGAGCACGTGTGGTTCGGGCTGATGCGCCTGCCCGAAGGGACCTTCTCGACCCGCGACGGCAACGTGATCGCGCTGGAGTCGCTGCTCGACGAGGCCGAGCAGCGCGCGGAGGCGGTGGCCCGATCGCTCAACGCCGACCTGCCCGCGTCGGAGGTCCGGGAGGTGGCCCGCGTCGTGGGCCTCGGGTCCGTGAAGTACAACGACCTCTCCAAAGACCGCACGACCCTGGTGACCTTCACCTGGGACAAGGCGCTCTCGCTCCAGGGCAACACCGCGCCGTACCTGCAATACGCCTACGCCCGCATCCGATCGATCCAGCGCAAGGTGGCCGAGCTCGGCGCGACCCCGGGGCCCGTCGGGGCGCTGGAGCCGGCCGAGCGGGCGCTGGTGCTGGCGCTGTTGAAGTTCCCGCTGGCGGTGGAGGACGTGGCGCGCACGGCGCGGCCCCACGCGCTCTGCGACTACCTCTACGAGCTCGCGGGGGCCTTCTCGACCTTCTACAACGAGCTGCCGGTGAAGGACGCCGAGCCCGGGGTGCGCGCGGCGCGGCTGACGCTGTGCGAGCGGGTGGCGACGGTGCTGCGGCGGGGCCTCGACCTGCTGGGCATCGAGGTCGTGGAGCGCATGTGACCACGCGGCTCGTCACGGGGTATCCCCGGCTGCTGGCGCGGCGCATCGCGACGGAGGTGCTCGCCGACCGGGGGGTGCGGGTGGTGATGCTGGTGCGCACGCGCTTCATGGAGGAGGCGCGGCGCTGGGTGCTCTCGCTGGGCGCCGACGCCGAGCGGGTGGAGGTGCTCGAGGGCGAGGTGACGGCCATCGACCTCGGGCTCGGGGGGAGGGAGTACCTCGACCTGGCGCGGCGCATCGACGTGGTGCACCACGCGGCGTACTCGACGAGCCTCGAGGTGGGGGCGAAGGCCATCACGGCGCTCAACATCCAGGGGACGCGGGAGGTGATCGAGCTGGCCCGCGCGGGCCTGGAGCAGGGCAGCGCGCCGCGGGTGGTGGCGTACAGCTCGGTGCTCGCGCTCGGCGGCGCGGAGGGGCTCCTGCGCGAAGAGGACCTCGACCTCGGGCAGCGGCTGCGCTCGCCCGCCGAGGAGACGATGCACGACGCCGAGCGGATCTTGCGCCAGGCGATGGACGCGCTGCCGGTGACGGTGGTGCGCGCGTCGATGATCGTGGGCGACTCGCAGACGGGCGAGATCGACCTCTTCGACGGGCCGTACCTGTTCATCGTGTTGATGCTGAGCTCGCCGGTCGACCTGCGGCTGCCGCTGCCGGCGGGGGGCGACCTGCCGCTGCACGTGGTGCCGGTCGACCACGTGGCGCGGGCGGGCGTGGCGCTCGGGGGGATGCGCGAGGCCATCGGGCGCACGGTGCACGTGGTCGACCCGTCGCCGCCGACGACGCGGCACGCCTTCGAGCGCATCGCGCAGGTGGCGGGGCGGAGGGTTCCGCGGGGGATGGTCCCGGTGAACCTCACCCGGGCCCTGCTGAACACGCCGGGGCTGGAGCGCCTGACGCGCAGCCCGCGGGCCTTCGTCGACCGCCTCGCGACGCGGGCGCGCTACTCCGACGCGGCCGCGCGGGCGCTGCTCTCGCCGCGGGGGGTGGAGTGTCCCCCCTTCGAGGCGTACGTGGGTCCGCTCGTGGCGTACGCGCAGGCGCGGCTGGAGGCGCGGCGGGCGCGGGCGGTCGAGGTCGACGTGGACGACCCGCTGGCATGAGCGCGGTGCTGGGGGCGACGGTGGCAGTGATCCTGGGCTCGGAGTCGCGCTACCGGCGGGAGCTCATCGGGCGGCTGGGTCTTACCGTGACGTGTATGGCCTCGCCCTTCGACGAGGAGGGCGCGAAGGAGGGATTGAGCGGGTTGCCCATCACGGAGCGGGCGCGGGCGCTGGCCATCGGGAAGGCCGAGGCGCTGGGGGAGGCGTATCCCGACGCGGTGATCATCGGGTCCGACCAGATGGGCGAGGTCGACGGCGAGGCGCTGGGCAAGCCGCATACGGCAGAGCGGGCGAGGGCGCAGCTGCGGCGGCTGGCGGGGAGAGAGCACCGGCTGCACACGGCGGTGGCGGTGCACCACCGGGCGAGCGGGCGCACGGAGACGGCGGTGGACACGACCGCGCTGGTGATGCGGGCGCTGACGGACGAGGCGATCGCGGACTACGTGGCGAGGGACGCGCCGTTGGACTGCGCGGGCTCGTACCGGGTGGAGTCACTGGGCATCGCGCTCTTCGAGCGGGTGCGGGGGGATGACTTCACGGCGGTGATCGGGCTGCCGCTGACGAGGGTGGTGGCGCTGCTGGAGCGGTTTGGGGTGCGCGTGCTGGGGTGACGGGGGGCGTCGATGGAAGAACGGGCGGATTCGCCGTCACTTCGTTGATATCGAAGCACGCAGGTCGATCGCCTCAACGACTGGCCCTTGTCCGGCAGCCTACGATCGTCTGCGCGCCTCAACGACTCCGCCAGCACGATGGTGTTGACCGCGCCTACCAGCGCTGCTCACTCCGCGAACGGGTGCCGCGCGCAACCCACCAGCGGGCCTTCGCGGTAGTGCACTGGTACCGCGTCGCAGGAGTTCTGACGGGTTGAGCCGAGCACCCGCCCTCGCCCGCCGGGCGGGTGGGCGTCCCGGCGCTCCCGCCGCTATCCTCCGCCGCCGATGTACCGCGACCCCTCCTACGCGCCGCCCGTCGACACCCTCGCCCCCTTCCTGCGCCTCGCCGCGGGCTCCGTGGGCATCACCGAACTGCGCTTCGCCCCGGACATCTCCCCGAAGCAGCTGGGCGGCTCGCTCTCCTTCGCGCAGGTCGCCCCGCACGAGCACCCCGTGGCGCTGCTCGACAGCACGGTGATGCAGTCGGGCAAGGCCGGCGCGCTCGTGACCAACCTCGCGCTGCACCTCGACTCGCCCCGCCAGCGCATCCCCCTGGAGCTCATCCAGTGGGAGCCCACCTTCCCGCGCGGGCTCTCCGAGCCGGGGGTGCTGCACACCCCGCAGGGCAGCGCGATGCTCCCGCGCATGCCCACCCGGGAGACCTCCGCGGCGCTCGCGCGCCTGCTCAGCGCGGTCGCGTGGTGGGTGCGCAGCGGCGGGCGCTTCGCCGTCGGCAGCGGCGCCGTGCCGGGGCCCGTCGGCGCCCTCGCCGCGCAGTGGCTTCGGGGGGACGGGATCACCGCGGCGCCGATGATGACGACGGCGGCGCTGCACGTCGCGGGGCCGTGCCTGCCCGACTGGCTCGCCCCGGACACCGACGAGGAGCTGCTCGCCCTCGTCGACGAGACCATCCGCCGCGACGGCACCCGCGCCATCGCCTTCACCGACCGGCGCATCCTCACCAACGGCAGCTCACCCCCGCTGCAGATCCCGTACGGGGCGATCCAGTCCGTCGAGGTCTTCAAGGGGATGATCACCCCGTCGCTCAAGCTGGTGGTCGGCGGCCAGCGGGTGGAGCTCAGCACCGTCGCCTCCCACGAGGCCGCGCAGGGGATGGGCGCCTTCCTCCACAACCTCCTCCAGCTGCCGCCCGAGTACCGCCGCGCGATGCCCCCGGCGCCGCCCGGCGCGGACGACCCCACCGGCGCCCTCGCGTCGCTGCGCGCCCTCGCCTGGCCCGACCCGCGGGTCTCCACCCTCTTCGAGCTGGTGCACGCCGCGCACGCGCGGGGCGACGTCCCGCCGGAGGCCGCGCGCGACCTCGTGGTGCGCACGCGGCTGCTCCAGCAGGCGGTGCGCCATGGGCACGCCCGCCACGCCGGCGCGAGCGTGTCGCCGCTCTCGGTGTACGACCTGGAGTTCCTCTTGTGGCAGTGCCTCGGGCAGCCGGTGCGGCAGCAGGTGATCCCCGGCGGCAAGGCGCTGGAGTACGACCTGCGCACGGGCGGCGGCAGCGGCCGGATGATCGCGTCGAGCGTGGTGGGCCTCGCGATGCTGGCGGTGGTGGGCTTCGGCTGGGTGGGCGGCGGCGGGAGCCGGTCGCAGCAGGTGTTCGCCCGCATCGCCGAGGCGCCCTGCGGGGCGTACTTCACCCTCACCGACGCGTCGGGGCGCTCGCTCGCGGAGCCCGAGCCGAAGATCTACGGCGCGCTGTCCGCGGCCTTCGCCGACGCCGCCGCAGAGACCCTCCTCCGCCGGGCGCTCTTCGGGTGGAACCTCTCTCCAGGCGAGCTCCACGCGCAGCCCGTCGCGGCGCTGGATCAGCGCATCGGGGCCCTGCTGGGCCGCGCCGACGCCGGGGTGTTCGTGCGCCGCGACGGGCTCGGCGGGGCGACCGGGTGAGCGCCACGACGCTGACCCCCGCGCAGGCCCTCGACCGCGCCCGCAAGCTGCTCGCGCTGGCCACGTCGCCCAACGTGCACGAGGCCGCCGCCGCCGCCGCGCAGGCGCAGGCGCTCATCACCCGCCACCGACTGGAGTCCTGGCTCGACGCCGCGACCGGCGCCGCGGTCGACCCAGACCCCATCGTCGACGCGCGCGCCGAGCCCCTCGACGTGGCCCGCCGGCAGCGCCCCTGGAAGGTCGCCCTCGCGGGCGCGCTCGCGGAGGCCAACGGCTGCCTCGCGTACACCCTGGAGACCGCCGAGGGCGAGGCCATCGTGCTGGCGGGGCGCGCGCGCGACCGGGCCGCCGTCGCCGCCCTCTGGGCGTGGCTGCTGCGGCGCGTCGAGTGGCTCTCCGCCACGCACGGGGCCAACCGCCCGCGGCGCTGGCACGAGGCCTTCCGGGTGGGCGCCGTCGACGCCATCGCCGAGCGGCTGCGGGTCACCACCGCGGCGGCGCACGACGCGACCGAGGGGGCGGCGCTCGCGGTCATCGACCGGGCCCTGGAGGTCGAGCGCGAGGCCCTCGAGCGCTTCGCCGAGGAGCACCTGCGCCTCGGGCGGGGGCGGGCGCTGCGGGTCGACGCCGCGGCGTGGCGGCGGGGGCGCGCGGCGGGCGCG
>CAIOSS010000737.1 GCA_903860995.1 uncultured delta proteobacterium
CCGACGAGCGCTGCGACCCCGCCGCGCGGCGCTGCGTGTGCGAGCCGCGCTGCCCCGACACCAGCCCCGCCACCGTCGCGTGCGGCACCGCCATCGCCAACGTCTGCCCGGGTCAGCCCGCGTGCGGCACGGGCACCCGCTGCGCG
Source organism: uncultured delta proteobacterium (assembly GCA_903860995.1). Lineage (GTDB taxonomy): Bacteria > Myxococcota_A > Polyangia > Polyangiales > SCUS01. The sequence goes on from CAIOSS010000737.1 coordinate 147, forward strand.
GTCGGTCAGGCGTGCGTGGGCGGGCGGTGCGAGTGCACCGTGAGCTGCCCCCCGGCGAGCGACGTGGCGTGCGGCGAGACCATCCGCACCGGCTGCACCGGCGCCGCCTGCGCGGGCACCGGAACGCGCTGCCCCACCGGCCAGGCCTGCACGAGCGGCGTGTGTCGGTGCGCGCCGAGCTGCCCCTCGGTCAACCCGCTCACCGTCGCGTGCGGCGCGCCCATCCCCAACGCGTGCCCTGGCGAGGCCGCCTGCGGCCGCGGGCTCGGCTGCCCGCCGGGCCAGCGCTGCAACGCCGCCGGCACCTGCGAGTGCGTCTCGTCGTGCCCGGCGCCCACGACCGTGGCCTGCGGCGCGGCGATCGTCGGGTCGTGCCCCGGCGTCGCGTGCCCCAACACCGGCACCCAGTGTCCGTCAGGCCAGGTCTGCAACGACGGCCGCTGCGAGTGCTCGCCGCTCTGCCCCGGCGCGGCGTCGGTGACCTGCGGCGCGCCCATCACCAACCGCTGCCCTGGCGTCGCGTGCACGGGCACCGGCACCCAGTGCCCCGCGGGCCAGCGCTGCAACGCCAGCAACGTGTGCGAGTGCGTCCCGGCGTGCCCCGCGGCGAGCGCCGTCGCCTGCGGCGCGACGATCCCCAACGTGTGCCCGGGCTCCACCTGCCCGGGCACCGGCACCCAGTGCCCCGCGGGTCAAACCTGCTCCGGGGGCGTGTGCGTGTGCTCGGGCTTCTGCCCCGCGGCGACGACCGTGTCCTGCGGCCAGCCCATCCCCAACCGCTGCGCGGGCCTCGCCTGCACCGGCGCTGGCACCCTCTGCCCGAGCGGCCAGACCTGCACCAGCGGCGCCTGCGTGTGCGCCAACCGCTGCGCCGGTACCAACCCCGCCACCGTCGCCTGCGGGGCCGACATCCCCAACGTCTGCCCGGGCGGGCCGAGCTGCGGCACCGGGACGATGTGCGTCACGGGCCAGCGCTGCAACACCACCACCCGCACCTGCGAGTGCGACCCGCGCTGCCCCGCGGTGTCCACCGTGGCCTGCGGCCAGTCCCCGCCGAGCGCGTGCCCGGGCGTGACCTGCCCCGGCACCGGCACGCTGTGCGCTTCGGGCTCCAGCTGCACCAGCGGCGCGTGCGTATGCAACGCGCGCTGCCCCGACGCGGCCACCGTCGACTGCGGCACGCAGGTCAACAACGTCTGCCCCGGCGCGCCGGTGTGCGGCTTCGGCACCCGCTGCCCCTCAGGCTCGCTCTGCCGCTTCGGCGCGTGCGAGTGCACCTCGATGTGCCCGACCACGCCCCCGTCGAGCGTGCCGTGCGGGGTGAGCATCCCCAACCTGTGCAGCACCGCGCCCGCCTGCGGCGCCGGCACGCAGTGCCCCGCGGGGCAGTTCTGCAACAGCACCAGCCGCGCGTGCCAGTGCGCGCCGATGTGCCCCGCCGTCGACGGCTCGCTCTACGACTGCGGCGCCGCCATCCCCAACACCTGCTCGGGCGGCCCGTCGTGCGGCACCGGCTCCCGCTGCCCGAGCGGCCAGGCCTGCACCGGCGGCGCGTGCCGCTGCGTGCCCGCGTGCCCGGCCACGGACCCCGCGACCGTCGACTGCGGCGCGACCATCGCCAACGTGTGCGCGGGCGGCCCCGCCTGCGGCACCGGCACGCGCTGCACCGGCCCCAACGAGACGTGCAACACCACCACGCGGCGCTGCGTCTGCACGCCGCGCTGCGCGCCCGACGCCGAGTGCGGCGCGAGCGACGGCTGCGGCGGCCAGTGCGTGGGCCGCTGCATCGAGGGGCGCGTCTGCACCCGCGACACGGTCGACGCCGCGCGGCTGTTCTGCGCGCCCGCGTCGTGCCCCACGGGCTGCGCCTGCGGGCAGGTGTGCAGCTTCGGCACCTGCGTCGCCCTCTGCGCCCCGGGCACCCGCACCTGCGGCTGCAACAACTGCTGCGCGGGCTCGCAGGTGTGCAGCGGCGGCGTCTGCGTCGGCCCCCCGCCGTGACCTACGGGCGCGCCGGGCAGCGCCCTCTCGCCGCGCGCTCCACCGCCGCCACCGCCGCGGGGTTCGCCTCGCTCCGCCGCAGGAAGGCCCGCGCCCGCCCCGCGTCGATATGCGCCATGGCCGCCAGGGCGGCGTGGCCGAGCTCCTGCTCGTAGGGCGGGAGCGCGCTGTCGCCCAGGGTCTCGGCCAGCGACTCCAGGCCCGCGAGCGCGCCCGGGTCACACCGAGGCCCGAGCGCGTCCACCGCCTCGCGCCGCAGCCCCGAGGCCCGGGCGCCGTCCAGCGCGACGCCCACCAGGCGTGCCGTCACCCCGGGGGCGGGGTTGTCCCCCAGCGCCCGCAGCGACGCCCGCACCACCATCACGCTGCGCGCGTCGAGCGCCGCGGCCAGCGCCC
>CAIOSS010000738.1 GCA_903860995.1 uncultured delta proteobacterium
CCGGCGCCCTCCGCTCGGGCCGCCCCACCGCCACCGCAACCGCCATCGCCGCCGGCCGACGACCCGCCCGCCGCGCCGCCCGCGGGCTTCGACCCAGCGCCCCGCGCCCTGCCCTCGCTCGACCCTGTGGTCTTCGCCCACGTCCTCGACGCCGCGCCCTCGACGGTGGGCGACGTGCGGCTCTGCCTCGACGCGTGGCGGCTCTCGTCAGCGGCCCAGTTCGACGAGCTGCTCGCGCTCGCGTCGATGCGCGACATCACCCCGCACCGCTACCAGACCGAGACCGTGCGCCGCGTGCTGCGGGTGCTGCGCGGCCGCGGCATCCTGGCCGACGAGGTGGGCCTCGGCAAAACCGTCGAGGCCATGATGGTGCTGCGCGAGTACCAGGTGCGCGGCATGGCGCGGCGCACGCTCATCCTGGTGCCGGCGCCGCTGGTGGCGCAGTGGGAGGGCGAGCTCGCGCAGAAGGCCGGGGTGATCGCCCGCACCACCGACGACCCGGCGATGCGCGAGGACCCCGATGGGTTCTGGTCGGGCGACGGGGTGGTGGTGGCGTCGCTCGCGCTGGCCCGCGGGGCGCGCCACGCCGAGCTGGTGGGCGCCCACCCGTGGGACCTCGTGATCGTCGACGAGGCGCACCACATCAAGAACCGCGCGACCCTCGGGTGGAAGCTGGTCAACGCCCTCAAGCGGAGGTTCCTGCTGCTGGTGACGGCGACGCCGGTGGAGAACGACCTGGAGGAGATCTACAACCTCGTGACGCTGCTGCGGCCGGGGCAGTTCGACACCCCCACCGCGTTCCGCAAGCGCTTCATCGACCCGAAGGACCCCACCCGACCGCGCGACCGCGAGGCCCTGCGGGCGCTGCTCGCGGAGGTGATGGTGCGCAACACCCGCGCGCAGTCGGGCCTCGCGCTGCCGCCGCGCTTCGTCTCCACGGTCACCGTCGACCCGTCGCCCGGCGAGCGGGAGCTGTACGCCGCGGTGCTGGCCTTCGTGCGCGCCCACCACGACGAAGCCTCCCTGCGGCTCGCCGCCTCGTCGCTGCTGCTGGAGGCCGGGTCGAGCCCGCGCGCGGTGCGGGCCACCCTCGACCACATGCTCGCGCGGCGCCCCGGCAAGGAGCACTCGAAGGCCCGCGCGGACCTCGAGGCCCTCTCCGTCGTGGCGCGGAGGGTGGAGGGCACCCGCAAGGTCGCGGCGCTCCTGGAGGTGGTGGCGACGCAGCGCGACCCGGTGCTGGTCTTCACGCGCTTCCGAGAGACGCTCGACGAGGTGGTGGCGCAGGTGACGGGCGCGGGCGTGGAGGCCGTGGCCTTCCACGGCGGCCTCGACGAGAAGGCCCGGCGGCGGGCGCTGGAGCGCTTCCGCGAGGGCGGCGCCGTGGTGATGGTGGCGACCGCGGCGGGCAGCGAGGGGCACAACCTCCAGCACTGCAACGTGCTGGTGAACTTCGACCTCCCGTGGAACCCCATGGCCATCGAGCAGCGCATCGGGCGCCTGCACCGCATGGGGCAGACCCGCGAGGTGCACGTCTACAACCTGTGCGCGAAGGGCACCATCGAGGAGCGCGTGCTCGACGTGCTCGACCGACGGGTGCAGCTCTTCCAGCTGGTGGTGGGCGAAATGGACATGGTGCTGGGCAACATGGCCGACGACCGCGACCTGGAGGACTGGCTGGTGGCGTCGGTGGCGAAGGCGAAGAGCGACGACGAGGTCGACGCGACCTTCGACCGGCTCGCGGAGGACCTCCTCGCCGCCCGCGGCCGCTACGAGAAGACCCGCGCCCTCGACGAGGCCCTCTTCGGGAAGGACTTCGAGGCGTGACCGACGCGCTGCCCGACCCGCTGTCGTTCACGGCGCGCGCGCTCGCGGCGCGGGGCGCGCTGGTGGAGACCCACGGCGCCGAGGCGGTGGCCCTGCTGCCGCCCGCCCTGGGGAAGGCCCTGAACGCGCCCGAGGAGCTGCTCGTCGCGACGCACCCGCGCGAGGGCGCCGCGGCGGTGGCGTGCGGCATCGGCTCTCCGCTGCTCGAGCGCCTGAGCGCGGAGGCGCGGCGCTCGACGCCGTGGGCGCTGGTGGCGCCCGCCGCGGACGCCCCGAAGGTGTCGCACGCGACGGCGCTGGCGGGGCGGCTGGTGGTCCGCAACGGCCTCGCGGAGGTGGTCGACGCCGCCGTGGGGACGGCCGTGTACGCGCGCGTGACGATGGCCTGGGCGGTAGAGGCCGACGACCGCTACGAGGGCCTCTTCGCGGTGGAGCTCGGGCCCGACCGGGGCGAGCCCGCGGGCCTGGGGTCGCTGCTCGACGTGACCGCGCGCGAGG
>CAIOSS010000739.1 GCA_903860995.1 uncultured delta proteobacterium
GTACCGCATGTAGTAGCCAGCCAGGCCGATGAAGTGCGAGAGCGTGGCGACGTCCGAGGGCACAGCGAGGTCGCGCAGCGCTGAGAGCTTAATGGGGTCCGGCTTGGTGCCGTGGCCGTTGGCGATGTGGCCGAGCAGGCGCAGCTCGCGGAAGAACCAATGGCATTTACTAGCCTGGAGGCGGATATTACGCGCGTCGAAACGGGCGAGGACCTCGTCGCCTCTGGCCAACGAGGAGGTGAAGTTGAGGCCCCACCACACACAGTCGTCGAGGTAAACGACGACGGACAGCCAGAGCAACCCCGCCAAGGTGGTGTCCATGAGGCGCTGGAAAATGGCCGGCGCGTTGGTGTATCCAAACGGCAGGACGACGAATCTGAAGAGGCCCTGCTGGGTAGCGAAACCGAAGAGGTCGCGCGTGTCCGGGTGGACGCGCAGCTGCCAGAACCCCTTATACAGGTCGCTGGCGCACATGTACTGGGCGCCGTGCAGGGCGTCGAAGATATCGGCGATGTTGGGGAGCGGGTAGACGTCACGGGGAATGCGCGAGTTGATGACACGGAGGTCGTGACAGTCGCGGATGCCGGTCTGCTTGCCCTCGGACATCTTGGGTACCTGGGTCATAGGCGAGGCCCATGGGCCACAGCCCGGCTCGATGACGCCAAGCTTGAGCATGTTGGCGATGCTGTCGCGCTGTGCCTGGAGCCGTTGTGGGGACAACCGACGAGGTGGGCAGTAGAAGGGCAAGACACCAGTGAGGTCGACGCGCACCTCAAAATCCTTGACGCGCGGGTAGGCATCGACATCGAAGAGGTGGGCCCACCGTTTGATGAAAGCGCGGGCCAGGATGATTTCCTCCTGGGACAAGTTGGCGTCGTCGATCACCACCTTGTGGTACGCGCGGGCGGCGTCGTCGGCCAGGGCCTCTGCGGAGGACGAGGCAGCAGCAACAACGATGCCCGGGGCGAGGGGGCCGATCTGCTCACGGGTGCCAAAGTAGGCGACGACATCCCAGCCATCTGGGGGCAACGGGAGGTCCGTGAGACGGCCGGCGTCGTCGCAGTACTGGAAGAAACCCAGGCCGGCCGAGCGCGGCAGGAATACCTCGTGGCAGCCCCAAGCGCGCGGAGTCGCCGTCCATGAATTGGGGAGGTCCAGCGTGGAGCGGCGTGCCGGGCCGAGCATAATGAAGCGGCGCGGGCGACCAGCGTGGACGAGCGCGAGTGCATGTTCCAAGTCGCACCACATCGGATTGACCCACCAATCGTGCTCGGCGAAATCGGACGTCGCGACACACCTGGACTGGTACAGCTCCTGGAAGTTGTTCAGCTCGTCGACGGAGAGCTGGAATTTGTCACGGAGGAAGTCCAGCCACGGCAGGCGGAGGACAACGTTGGTCTCTGGAGGCGCCGGGCGAAGCTCGTTGGGCACGAAGGCGACATCACACAGGCCCGAGCCAGCCTTCAAGCGCAGCGGCACAGCAGTGACGTTGTTGACGCAGACGTAGGCGAAGGCACCCCCGGCGTCGTAGTGAATGAGGGAGAGCGAGGGGGACGGCAACGCTGCTGGCGGCAGGTGCAGGGAGCGCTCGGGGTCCAGGGCCAGCGCGACCTGAAGGCAGCCAGCAGGTGGGGTGGGCAGGCGGACCTGGACTTCCGTGCAGGACGCGGCGGGGAGCTCCAGCAAGGCCATGAGGGTGGCGAGGTCGGGTCCGGGGGGCACGGAGGCGGTGTCGTCCACCGAGGCGAAGTCGTCGTCCTCGGAGCTCGAAGGTCGCAGCGAAGGGACGTCCGAAGATGCCGAGGAGGCCGAAGAGCGGGCTCGCCGAAGGACGGCGCGGGCAAAGTAGGGGTCAGTAGCGGTGGAGGCTGCCCCTGGCAGGCGCACACAGGGCGGAACGCCGCCGGAAGCGGCCAGAGCGGCGACGTTGGCTTCGGACAGCGTGGGCGAGGCGGCCGCCGGCATGCAAGGGACCATAATCGGGGCGCAAGCGGACGCCACCGCGTCGCACTGAAGTCGGGCGAGCTCGGCCGTGAGGGCCTCGATGGCGCTGCAAGCCTGCGCGGAGGCGCCGGGGATGAGGCGGACCTGGGCCAGCAGGCCGTCAGCCGACCAGGCAAGAGGTCGGGCGGAAGTCGCGGCGCGGTCGGCGTCGCAAAGGGCGCGCTCGGCCAGCCAGGAGGGAGCAGGGGAACACGGAGCAGCCGGCGCAACATCGGCGCGCTTGGACGGCAGGACCCAGGAGTCCATGTTAGGCGGCGGGGACGACAGCACCAGCATGGTATTGTTGCGCAGGCTAATGTTGTCGAGGTGGCGCTCCGCAAAGTCCATGCCCAGGATCCGTCGCATGGGGAGATTGTCGACAGCGAGCCACGGGATGCGGAATCGGCAGCCGAGGATCTCGGCCACGCCAGAGTACTGGCCGCGGAC
>CAIOSS010000740.1 GCA_903860995.1 uncultured delta proteobacterium
CGCCGACTGCTCCCGGGGCGTCGGGTCGGCCGCGGGTCATCGGAGCGCCCGCTGCGCGCCCGGCATGGCCGGCGGTCCGGGGCGAAACGCTGAACCGTTCCATCGCACCACCAGCGGCGCGCGACCTGAGCTTTAGGCCTCGACCACGGGCCCATGCGCGTCGCCGTACAGGCACGGCGCGAGCTCCTCGTCGAGCCCCGTCGAAACCGACGCGAACGAGCGCGCACCGTCCCGCAGGATCAGCGCGTGGTCGTACACGATCTGGTCGCCGTACGGATGCGCGAGCGCGACGCCAATTCCGCCCGCGGCCACCAGGCAGGTCGACACGAACCCGATCGCGACCGCGGGCACAAGGTCACTCATGGGGCGAAGGTAGGACGTCGGACGCGCGTGCACACTCACCGATGTCCTCCGCCGGGCGATCGGGCGAAGCGCTCCGGAGCGCGTGCGCATTCTCGCGTCGTCGGAGCGGGTCGCGCGCCAGCGAGGGTGCCGCGTTGGTTGCCCTATAGCCCTCGCGTTCACGGCGCCGCTCGCCGAGGGTGCGACGTAGCGCGCTGCGGGGCACCGACTCGTTGTCAGTCGTCAGCGAAGACGGCGTCGAGAGACGGCGCGTCGAGGGCGAGATCGGCCCAGCGCTCGATGCGGGCGGGGTCGGTCGTTGCGAGCAGGCGTGCTTCGACGTCGGCGCCGACGACAAAGCCGCGTCGACGGAGCACGCGCAGCAGGAGTCGCGCCTCGCCGCGGGCCTCGCCGCGGGCCTCGCCGCGGGCCTCGCCGCGGGCCTCGCCCTCGGCGCGGAGCTCATCCTTCCATCGCTCCCAGGCAGGGTTCTTGGGGAGTTGGTTGATGTCGATCATCGCGGCGCTCCTCAGTTGCTCCATCACCGACGGGTGCAGCACGGCCATGATGCCTTCCCGCGTCGCCCGTCGCAATCGCTCGTCCTCCACCGCGTCGCTGCGAGCGAGCGCGCGTCGCGCCAGGTCGACGGCGCGTCGCCCCTTGCGCCCCTGCGTCACCCACGCGGCGAACACCGCCATCTCGGGAGGACCCTTCGCCAGGATCGCCTCCGCCTCGGCGGGACCGAGGAGCAGCACGGTCGGCTCGACGCCCCAGCGGGTCCCACCCCTCCGATGCGAGGCGACGCGGCGGGCCCAGCGCGCCACCGACGCTGACGCCGTGATGACGATGAGCTCGCCATCGGGGCCGTAGCGGTCGCCCATGGTCGCCATCGCCAGCGGCCACCGCCGCGCCTTCTCCGCGTCGCGCTGCCGCTGCACCTCGATGAGGACCCAGCGACGGACCTCGTGGGACGCCGGGCTGCGCAGCACCAGATCGGGCGTCACGTCCACCGTCAGCCCCTTGCGCAGCGCCGAGTCCTCCACCTCCAGCTGCGAAGGGCACGGCGCGTGACCCGTCAGGTCGAGCAGCGTGCGGAGCTGCGACGGGTCATCGCGCAGCCACAGGAGCACCGACTCGTGGACCGTCGTGGGTGGCATTGCCGCAGCAACATCGCAGCGCGTGTACCATGCGTTTTCGTCTGGAAATGAAGCGCGGACGGGGTGGCGGCGGGTGGCGGCGGGGGGTGGCGGCGGGTGGCGGATCCATGGCGACTCCGGTCGCCCGGAGCTGCTCCGTGCCCGCGGAGGGTGCCGCGTTGCTCTCCCTATCGGTCCTATCGGTCCGAGGGGAGCGACCGCCCACGCCGTCCATCCCTGCCGCCACCCGCCGCCCCCCGCCGCCCCCCCCCGCCCCCCGCGGGCGCGCCGCGATATCGCGGTAGAACG
>CAIOSS010000741.1 GCA_903860995.1 uncultured delta proteobacterium
CCCCCGCGGGCGCCGCGGCCACGTCGGGCGCGCCCTCCGCCGAGCCCCGCATGAAGGGAGCGCCCGCCGGGCACTCGCTCGGGCCGGCGTCCTCCGGGGCGCCCACCTCGACGTCGGCGGTCGCGTCCATCGCCCCGCCGTCGGTCGCGTCGGGGCCCGCGTCGCGCGGCGCCTCCGTCGTCGGATCACTGCACGAGACCAGCACCGCCACACCGACCAGACCGACCCACGAAGCTCGCATGCCGCGAGTCTGACACCGTTCTGTCACCTCTCGGAAGCCCCGCACCCTTGTCACGGCTGACGCGTGTCGTGGATGTTTCTCCGCACCACCTGTTAACCCCCAATGGCTCCCCGGCACCCTCCCATGCACCTCGACCATCACTTCGCCCTCGACCCGAGCGTCACCTTCCTCAACCACGGCTCCTTCGGCGCCGCGCCCCGCGCGGTGCTCGCCGCCCAGCAGCGCCTGCGCGACCGCATGGAGGCCCAGCCGGTGCAGTTTCTCGTGCGCGACCTGGAGGGCCTGCTGGACGAGGCGCGCGCCGCGGTGGGGGCCTTCGTCGACGCCCCCACCGACGACCTGGTGTTCGTGCCCAACGCCACGCACGCCGTCAACGCCGTGCTGCGCTCCCTCACGCTCTCCCCCGGCGACGAGCTCGTCGTCACCGACCACGGCTACGCCGCGTGCACCAACGCCGCCCGCTTCGCCGCCGAGCGCGCGGGCGCCCGGGTGGTCACCGCCGAGGTCCCCTTCCCGCTGCGATCGCCGGGCGCCGTGCTCGACGCCATCACCCGGGTGCTCTCGCCCCGCACGCGCCTCGTCCTCGTCGACCACGTCACCTCGCCCACGGCCCTGGTCTTCCCCGTCGAGGACATCGTGCACGTCTGCCAGCGCGCCGGGGTCGACGTCCTCGTCGACGGGGCCCACGCCCCCGGGATGATCCCGCTCTCGCTGCGCTCCCTCGGCGCGGCCTTCTACACGGGCAACCTGCACAAGTGGGCGTGCGCGCCGAAGGGGGCGGCCTTCCTCCACGTGCACCCGAGCCAGCAGCACCGGGTGCGGCCGCTGGTGATCAGCCACGGCGCGAGCTCGCGGCGCACCGACCGCTCGCGCCTCGCCGTGGAGTTCGACTGGATGGGCACCCTCGACCCCACGGCGGCGCTCTCCGCCCCGGCGGCGATCGACTTCATGGGCTCGCTGCTGTCCGGCGGGTGGGACGCCCTGCGCGCCGCCAACCGCGCCCTCGCCCTGGAGGCCCGCGACATGCTGTGCGACGCCCTCGGGGTGTCTCCCCCCGCCCCGGACGCGATGATCGGCTCGATGGCCACGGTGCCCCTCCCCGCCGAACGCTTCACCCCGGCGCGCGGGTGCGACCCGACCTTCGAGGACCGGCTCCAGCAGCGCCTCTGGGAGCAGCACCGCATCGAGGTGCCGGTGATGCCCTGGGGGTCGCCCCCGCGGGCGCTGCTGCGGGTGAGCGCGCAGGCGTACAACCACGCCGGGCAGTACCGCGCCCTCGCCCGCGCCCTCGCGGGCTGAGAGGGTGCGCGGCGGCGCGCGATGGGCTTTCGCGGGTCCGACGCACCCCGACGGACAAGCTGCGCACCAATGGAGGGCTCGCTGCCCGGCACGCCGGCGTACATGTCCCCGGAGCAGGCGCGCGACCCGGTGCCGCCGGGTGGTCTTCGGGCTCGCGGGGGTGTTCGCCGCGCTCGGGCTGGTGGGCGCGGCGACGGTGCTGCGGGCGCTGGTCGCGGCGCTGGGGTGAAGTGGGCGCCCGCAGAGGCGCTGGCCGACCGGGGCGGTCGGTGACAGAGTCCGCGGCATGTTCTCGTTCACCGATCCGGCCAAGACGACGATGCCCACCCCTGCTGATGCGCTCCCGGGGCGCAGCGAGCCGATGCCCGTGCCGGCGCGGCACGCGGTGCTCGACGCCCCGCTCGACGGGGCCTTCCCCGGGATGGCGACGGCGATGTTCGGGATGGGGTGCTTCTGGGGCGCCGAGCGGAAGTTCTGGAAGATCCCCGGGGTGGTGTCGACCGCCGTGGGCTACGCCGCGGGCTACACCCCCAACCCGACGTACAAGGAGGTGTGCAGCGGGCGCACCGGCCACAACGAGGTGGTGCGCGTGGTGTACGACCCGGCGAGGGTCTCCTACGAGCAGCTGCTCAAGGACTTCTGGGAGAGCCACGATCCCACGCAGGGCATGCGCCAGGGCCACGACGTCGGGACGCAGTACCGCTCGGGGGTGTACTGCTTCAACGACGCGCAGCGCGCGACGGCCGAGGGCTCGAAGGTGGCCTACGAGCAGGCGCTGCGGAAGGCCGGGCGCAACGCGATCACCACCGAGCTGCTGGCCGCGCCGACCTTCTACTTCGCGGAGGAGTACCACCAGCAGTACCTGGAGAAGAACCCCGACGGGTACTGCGGCATCGGCGGTACGGGCGTGAGCTGCCCCATCGGCGTGGGCGTGTCGGCGTAGCACCGCGCCCGGGCGGGCGGCTTGACACCGCGCGTCCCGCGCACCGATCGCCGGCGTCCTCCGGGGCGCCCATGCGACACACCACCCTCCTGCTCGCGGCCTCCCTCTCGGCCCTGTGTCGGCGATGGCGGTTCACATACTCCACTGCTCGCGCAAGGTCGGCGATCGTATGCACCATGGAGAAGTGTCCACCCCGCGACCAGAACCTCAGGGACGGGTCGTGGAGCCCTCGATCAGCGAGTAGTCGAGCGCCCGCCTCGCGGACCTCCGGAACGACCTCCATGCCCATGAGCGGCGCGCCGATCACGGTGTGGAGATGCGACGACACCGCCTCCACGGCGTGGAGCCGCCACCCCCGATCGTGCGCGACCCTCGCGACGGACTCGACGACGACAGCGCGCATCGCCTCGGTGAGCATGACCGTCGGGTCGCGTTGGAGTTCGCGCGCGACCGCCCGGATGCGCATGGGCGGCAACCTACACCCGGCGATGCCGAGGGCGGTCACCCCACGAGGAGGGCGTTCGACGCGAGCCAGTCGAGCGCCTGCTCGCAGTCCCCGGCGCGCGCCGCCTCCGAACGGGCGTCGCGCGGGAGCCCCGCGAGGAGGGCGGCGCGGTCCCGCGTCCCGTCGGACAGCCGCAACACGGCGCGCGCCTCGTCGGGCAGCGCGATGCGCGTGTGCCGCAGGGTGGTGACCTCGTCCGAGCCCGTCGCCTGCGCGCGGGCGATGGGGGACGCGAGCGGTCGCAGCCCCGCGGCCTCGGCGTAGCGCGCCGCGCCCGCGTGCAGGGAGAGCGCGCCGTCGAAGAGGAGATCGAGCACGGCGGGGGCGTGCGCGGCGGCGGCTCCGAGCGCAGCGCGGCGCTCCAGCCCGAGGCGCGCGGCGGCGGCGGCGGCCATGGCGGCGTACGAGACCGGGCGGCGGTCCTCGGAGGCGAGGGCGTGCAGGGCGCACTTCATCCACGGGTCGCGCAGCACGACCGGGCGCTCGTCGCAGGCGAAGGTCACCGGGCGGTCGTCGGCGAGCGCGGCGGCGTCCACCGCGGGGACGCGCGCGCGGGTCGCCAGGTGAAGCCGCGCGAGGGCGGCCGGGTCGGCGGGGCCCGCGGCGGTCTCGCCGTGCACGAGCAGCGACGCGCGGAAGCGGCGGTTGTGGGTGAAGTCCACGGACTGCGCGAGCGTGAGGGGGTCGCCGGACCCGGGGCGCAGCGCGGGCGCGGCGACGCGGAGGTCGGCGTCGGCGAGCTGGGCGAGGCCGTGCGCCGCGGCGTGCGCGGCGAAGTCGCGGAGGTACACCGCGTCGTTCACGGCCGCGAGGTGCTCGTGGAAGAGGTACGCGTCGTCGGCGCCGCCCAGCTCCCGGAGCTCGGCGCGCAGCCACGCGGACCACGGCGACGGGTCCGCCTGGAGGGAGCCGTCGAGCACCGCGAGCGCCCGCCGCGCGCGCAGCACCCGCTCCCGCGCGGGGCCCGGCGGCGCGTGCTCGCGCAGGAAGTCGCGGATCGTCCGCAGCGCGTTCCAGCCCGGGAGGGCGTTGAAGCTCAGGTACGCGACCCCGTCGGGGCGCATGCGCCCGCGGCACACGGCGAGGATGGCGTCGCGCACCGCGGGGGGCACCCAGGAGTACACCCCGTGGCAGATCACGTAGTCGAAGGGCGCGTCGTCGGAGAGCGCGGCGATGGACTCCGCGCGGAAGGTGACGTTCGTGAGACCGAGGGCCGACGCACGGTCGCGCGCCTCGGCGACCTGCACCTCGGAGAGGTCGACGCCGACGAGCTCGCTCCCCGGGAGGTCGAGGGCCATCGGGAGGAGGTTGGCGCCGCGGGCGCAGCCGAGCTCCAGCACGCGGCAGCGCGCGAAGTGCGGCGCGGGTCGGCCGCAGAGGGCGGACACCGCGAAGAGGTGCTCCGGGTGCGTACGGGGGAAGCAGTAGTCCGCGTAGGGGAGCTCGTCGTAACGGTTGCTGGTCATCCGCCGCGGATCGTAGATCACGCGCGCTCCGACCGGACCGGCGCGGTGGGCGGCGCGTTGACCCCCTATCCCTCCCGCGTACGAGCGTCGGCGCGGGAGCTGGTGGCAGACCACGACCACGACCTGGTCCGCGCCGAGCGGGACCTCTACCGCCGCCTGCTCGACCTCGCCCGCCAGCACCGGCCTCGCCCTCCGAGGGGAGCACCCGCCCAGGCCTGCAGTCCCCGGCCTCGCCCTCCGAGGGGAGCACCCTCTTCCTCGACGAGATCGCGGAGCTCCCGCTGGACTCGCAGCCGAAGCTGCTGCAGTTCCTGCAATCGCGGAGGTACTGGCGCCTGGGCGGGGAGTCCCCGGTCGAGGCCGACGTGCGGGTCATCGCCGCCACCCACGTCGACCTCCCCGAGGCCGTGCGCGCCCCGGCGCTGCGCGAGCGCCCCGACGACGTAGCCCTCCTGGCCGACCGCTTCGCCGCCGCCGCGGGCGCCTCCGCGGGTCGCGACCTCACGCTCTCCCGCGCCGCCCGCACGGCCCTGCGCCACGCCGAGTGGCCCGGCAACGTGCGCCAGCTCTCCGCCGCCGTGCAGCGCGGGGCGGCCTTCGCGCGGAGCGAGGGCGGCGCCGTCATCGAGGCGCGGCACCTCTTCCCGGAGACCCCCGCGGCCGCCGCCGAGAGGTCCCGCGCGACGACGTGGCAGGAGGCCACGCGGGTCTTCCAGCGGCGCCTGCTCGACGAGACCCTCGACGCCTGCGGCGGCAACGTGAGCGAGGCCGCCCGTCGGCTCGACGTGGCGCGCTCGCACCTGCACGAGCTGCTGCGCGCCCACGGCATCAACCGCCCGAAGCCCTGAGCCGCTCGCCCGGAGAGTGGGGGAGAGCGTCTGCGCAGAAACTGGCCCCGCCGACCGCGGCGATCCTACGGTGCGGTCACTGCCATGAAGCCCATCTTCATCACCTGGTGCGTGGATGACCCCGACGCACCGGAGCTCCGCTACTACGACCTCATCGCCGAGTACGACGGGCTCGCGCGCTACGTCCTGGCGGTCGCCGACGCGCCCTCCGCGCCGGTGATCCACGTCGACGTCACCGAGCTCGAGAGCCGCGCCGGGTATCGCCGCTGGGGCCCCGACGACCGCCGCGGCCCCGACCGGGACCGCCCCGACCGCCGCGCCCGCGGCCGCCGCGCGGAGGACCTCGTCCCCACCTACGCCATGTCCTGACCCTCCTCCCCAGTCCGCCCGACCGGACACCCCTACCCCAGCGCGCTGTCCTCCCCGGTGGACAGCCCCCCTCCCGTTTCACCACGCCGCGGACCTTCCCCCTCGCGATGCGCAGCATGGCGGGCTTCTGCGCGCTGCGCGGCACCGAGGCGCAGCTGTGGTGCTGGGGGCGCACGGCGGGCAACGCCGCGACGGGCACGGCGACGGCGTATCGACCGGTGGAGGTGAGCTGGGGAACAACCCCATGAAGTGGGCGGGCGTGGCGTTGCGGGCGGCGACGGGCGCGGCGTGCCTCGGCGGGGGCGGGTGCAGCCTCTTCGAGGGCAGAGGCCGGGAGCTGCTTGCCGAGTGCAGCTTCAACGACGAGTGCGAGGCCCCGATGCTCTGCGCCGCGCGCCAGTGCCGGGTGCAGTGCCGCGGCGACCGCGACTGCACCAACGGGTGGCGAAGAGCCCAACGTACGCACCACGGGCTGCGTGTTTCCGAGCGGCTGCACGCAGGCGTACGTCTGCGCCAACCACGTGTGCTCGGCCCGGTGTCGCTCGGACTACGACTGCCGCCTCGTCGACCTCCGGGCCACCTGCCGGGCCGACCTCGGGGTGTGCACCAACCACCCGCACCTCACCGACGCCGGCACGCTGCTCGAAGTGAAGCGCAACAACGACCCCGACGCCGACCTCGCGCCGTAGCGATCGCTCCCTCTTCCCGCCGCCTCGGGCGGGATACGCTCGGCCCTTCACGCTCATCGCCCCGGTGGAGGTCCACGCCGATGTCCGCACCCCTCACCCCTCCCTCCGCCGAAGCCACCGCCTGGCGCTCCCGTGAGCGCCGCCGCGTGCAGCGCCACCTTCGCCGCGCCGAGCGCTCCGCCCGCCGCGCGCCCATCGCGGCCCTCGACCCACTGCGATGCCTCGTGCGCGCCCTGCTCCTCGACGAGCTCGCGCTCTACCGCGCCCGGGGCCGCTTCCCGAGCAGCCTCGCCGCGCCGGGACGCACCCCGGTCTTCGTCGACGCGCGCGGGACCCGCTGCGCCGTGGCCCACCTCCTCGACGCCTCGGGCGAGGCGGCGCTCGTCGACGCCATCGCGGCGCGGCGCAACCTCGCGACCGTCGACGAGCTCGCCGACGAGGCCCGCCTCGCCGCCTGGCTCCACGCCGCGGGCCTGACCCTCGCCGAGGCCGCCGCCATCCAACCGGGCTACTCGTACCTCCCCGCGAGCTGCGTCTGCGGCCGCGAGGACTTCCGCGCCGCGCCGCCCTACGGCACGCCCGCGACGGCGGTGCTCGACGTGCAGCTGCTGGAGTCGCGCGCGGCCTCCTACGACGTCGCCACCGGGGTCGTGGTGGCCATCGACGGCGTCACCCCGAGCTACGCCGTCGGGCAGACGGTGCGGGTGCTCGTGCCCAACGTCCTCGGCCCGCTCTCCCAGGGCTCGATGGTGCTGGTGCCGGTCGGCGGACCCACCTCGGGCTACCGCTTCGACATCCCCGACGGCGGTCACGGCCCTTCGCCCATCGACGGCGGCGCCGACGCCGCGACGCCCGCGGCCCCCGTCGACGCCCGAGGGCCGCTGCTCGGCGGCTACGCCGTGCAGAGCGGCGCCGTCACCTGCAATGGCGCGCTCGCGCCGCTCGAGCGCTCGCAGTTCATCCGCGCGGTGGAGGCCCCGGAGTGCACCGCCGTGCTGGGCTCGATCGACGCCCGCTGGACGCAGCGCACCAGCGACGGCAGCGGCGACGGGACGACCTGCGAGTGCTCGATCCCCGCGGCGGGCGCTGGGGGACCGAGCACGCTGGGCATCCTCCTCGCGCTGCTCGCCGCGCGCCGTCGACGGCGGCGCTGAGGTCCGCTCATCGCGAGCCGCCCACAGCACTCATCCGCCCTTGTCGCAGAGGGATCCGAGGAGGTTTGCGCGCTCCGACCTGCAACCTCGCGAAGCGAGGTGACCGACTGTGGTAGCGCGGGGTGAACCGCTCGGAACGGACTCATGGGCCGCCGGTGAACCCCGCCATGTGACGTCCATCGACCGGTGAACCCCGCCACGTGACGTCCATCGACCGGTGAACCCCGTCATGTGACGTCCATCGACTTCCGCTTGGGCTTCGGCTGGTTGGCCCGCACGTTCTCCGCCGCCAGCCGCGCGGTCTCCTCCACCCGCTTCGCGCGCGTGGCGGGCGTGCGCGCCAGGTCGATCCACTGGAGGATGTTCTTGCGAACCCCCCGCGGAAAGGCCTCGAACCTCACCGCCGCCATCGGGTGCCGACCGAGCGCCGCGCGCAGGTCGTCGCCCATCTCCGCGGCCTCGCTCGCATCGAGCAGCGACCACGACCCGTCGGCCTTCGCGGCCTCGATCACCGCGAGCCCCACCGGGGTCATGAGCCCCTCGGCGATGAGCCGAGCCACCCGCGCCTTGTTGGTCGCCGCCCAGCCGCTGCCCCGCTTGCGCGGCGAGAAGTACTGCCTCGTGCGCGCGTCGTCGACCGTGCCCGCCACCCCGTCGACCCACCCGAAGCAGAGCGCCTCCTCCACCAGCTCCTCGTACGCGACCGTCGCCCGCCCCGACGACTTCTTGCACCACACCGCCCACACCCCCGCGCGCGCCGCGTGGTTCGCCAGCAGCCACGCGCGCCACCCGGCCCGCGTGTCCACCTCAACGTGCTCGTAGTCCGCGATCGCCATCGCCCCCGCTGCGCCCCGCTCCGCCTTACAGCACGATGAAGCTGCCCTCGTACGCCCCGTAGCCCAGGCTCTCGACCCCGGTGCTGGTGTCCACCTCCACCGCGCACCCGCCCAGCGCCGCCGCCAGCCCCGCCACCGCCAACACCGCACGTCCGCGTCGCATCGTCGTGGTCATCGCTCGTCTCTCCGGCTCATCGCCCGTCGGAGCCCGCGGCCCGCCGCGGCGCCGAGAACTCCATCGCCCCGACTTCGATCGGCGCGTGGCGCAGCAGCATCATGTCGAGGGCGTAGTTCTGGTGCAGCTTCCACGGCGCCACCGAGCCCTGCCTCGGGAACATGTCGATCGAGCGCTGCACGTAGCCCGACGTGAAGTCGAGCAGGGGCTCCTCCTTCACGGAGGGGTCGCGGCGGCGCGGGACACACTGCGTGTACCCGTGCGCGTCCATGTGATGGAGCAGCCGGCAGACGTACTCGCAGGTGAGGTCGACCTTGAGCGTCCACGAGGCGTTGGTGTAGCCGATGGCGAGCGCCAGGTTGGGCACGTCGCTGGCCATCATCCCCTTGTAGGCCATGGTCTTCGAGGGCTCCACCCGCTCGCCGTCGACCACCACCTCCATCCCCCCGAGGAACTTCAACTTCAGCCCCGTGGCCGTCACGATCAGGTCCGCCGCGAGCTCTTCCCCCGAGCGCAGCTTGATGCCCGTCTCCGTGAAGGTCTCGATGTGGTCGGTGACCACGGACACCTTCCCGCCGCGGATGGCGTCGAAGAAGTCGCCGTCGGGCACGAGGCACACCCGCTGGTCCCACGGGTTGTACCGGGGCGTGAAGTGCTTCTCCACGTCGAGCGCGCCGCGCAGCTGCTTCTTCACCCCGGCCACGATCAGCCGCGCCGACTGCCGCGGGAAGTGCCGGCAGTACTGGTAGAACGCCATGCCCAGCAGCACGTTCTTGCCGCGGGTGATGGAGTAGGCCGAGCGCAGCGGAATGCGCGCGCGCAGCCAGTTGGCGATGCGGTCGCGCTCCGGCACCGACACCACGTAGCTGGGCGAGCGCTGGAGAATCGTGACGTGCGCCGCGCGCTTCGCGAGCTCGGGCACCAGGGTGACCGCCGTCGCGCCGCTGCCGATGACCACCACCCGCTTGCCCGCGTACTCCACGTCGGAGGTCCACTGCTGCGGGTGCACCACGCGGCCGGCGAAGCGCTCGCGCCCGGGAAACTCCGGCGAGTGACCCCGGTCGTAGTCGTAGTAGCCCGCGCACATGAAGAGGAAGTTGCAGGTGAGCCGCCGAAGCTCGCCCGCGGCGCCCTCGCGCACGTCGACGGTCCAGCGGGAGGTCTCGCTCGACCAGCTCGCGCGCTCGACCTTGTGGCTGTAGCGGATGTGCCGGTCGATGCCGTAGGCCTCGGCCGTGTCCCGGAGGTACGCGAGAATCGACGGCCCATCGGCGATGGCCTTCGGGTTCGTCCACGGACGGAACGAATACCCCAGGGTGTACATGTCCGAGTCCGAGCGGATGCCCGGGTACTGGAAGAGGTCCCACGTGCCGCCGAGGCGCTCGCGACCCTCCAGGATGGCGTAGGTCTTCCCAGGGCACTGGGCCTGGAGGTGGTACGCCGCGCCGATGCCCGAGATGCCGGCGCCGACGATCAGCACGTCGAAGTGTTCCTGGGTCATGTCGGGCGCGAGCGTAGTCGATCTCCGCTCGGCCGCGACAGCGCACCGACGGGTCCGTGCGCGAGGTCCATGTTGGCGCGCGACGTCGCCGCAGGCGCGGCCGCCACTGGCGCCTCGGAGGTGCGGAAGCCCCGGCGGTTCACGCGCACCCGGTACTGCCCCCGGTCGACGTTGCTGAAGCGGTACGCCCCGGACTCCGTGCTCTGCGTGCGCTGCACCACCCGGCCCGCGCCGTCGACCAGCTCGACCTCCGCGTTGGCCGCGCCGCCCGCGCCCTCGGCGTTGAGCTGGCCCTGCACCTGCGCGTAGTTGGCCTGCTGCGCCTCGATCGTGTCGTGAACGAAGGGCAGCTCGATGTCCTGCACCGCCCGCCCCGACGCGTCGAGGTACGAGAGCGGCGCCACGTAGCGCCCCGCCGGGCCTGCTGGCCGCGCTCGTTGGTGGCCACCACGTCGAGGGTGTGCACCCCGGCGGGCAGGTCGCCGAGCTCGACGGACTGCGCGAGCGCGGCGCCAACCAGTGGGGACCACGGCGCGGTAGAGCCTCGGACGCACTTCCGCCCGCTCTCCAAGCTGGTGCGCGAGCTCAACGGCGGAGGCCCGGTCGGGCTCAGCGCTTCATCGGTCGGGTGGGCGCCTCGAACGGCGCCCGGCGGATCGTCCCCTCGTCGATCCCGGTGGCCCGCCGCGGGTGCTCGGCGGGGGAGAGGTCGATCGCGGCGAGCGCGGCGTCGAGTTCGTCCATCGAGGCGTAGCGGGCCGACAGGTCGCGGGCGAGCGCCCGGAGGATCACCGCGTCGAGCCCGGCGGGCAGCGCCGTTCGGGCGCGGAGCGAGGGGGCCTCGACGGGCTCGGACGACACCGCGGAGTAGAGCGCGGCGCCCGAGCGGCCCTCGAAGGGAGCCTCCGCCGTCAGGAGGAAGTACAGCGTCGCCCCGAGGCCGTAGACGTCCGCCGCGGGGGCCGGCTCGGCGCCCTGGAAGGCCTCCGGGGCCATGAAGTGCGGCGTGCCCACGGCCTCGCCGGCGTGGGTGAGCCGGGGCTCGTCGGCCGTGATCCGCCGCGCGATGCCGAAGTCGAGCACCTTGAGCAGGTCGGCCCCGGTCGGGCGGCGGGTGAGGAAGAGGTTCGAGGGCTTCACGTCGCGGTGGATGATCCCCCGCGCGTGGGCCTGCCGCAGCGACGAGCACGCCTGCCGGATGAGCGGCACCGCCCGCGCCGGGGGGAGCGGACCGGCGGTGGCGACGAGGCGCCCGAGGTCCTGTCCCTGGAGGTTCTCCATCGCGATGAACATCACCCCGTCGTCGCTCGCGCCCACCTCGAAGACCCGCACCGTGTGCTCGCTGTCGAGGGACTGCAGCGCCTCGGCCTCGCGCTGGAAGCGCCGCGCCTCGTCGGGCGACGGGTCGCGGTGCAGGATCTTGAGCGCCACGTCGCGCTTCGCGTGCTCGTCGCGCGCGAGCCAGACCTCGTTCATCCCGCCGGCCCCGATGCGCGCCTGGAGGCGGTAGCCCGAGAGCCGGCGCGCGACCCGGAGCTCGCGCTGGAGCGTCGCGATCTGCCGCCCGAAGTGCACCGAGCCCGCCGCGACGGCGGCGATGATCGCCCACGATCCAAGGTGATAGATCGGTGACCGCACGGTCGACCACTGCGCCGCGACCGACGGGTCCCAGCGGGCCGCGAGCGCGAGCGTCGCCACCCACGCGCCGAACCACGCCCCGACGGTCATCGCGACGCGCGAGGCGCGCACCTCGGCGACGAGCGAGCCCGCGAAGGTGAAGCCCAGGAGCCCCAGCACCCACGGGCTCTCCAGGGCCCCGAAGGCGAGGGACTGCAGCGCGAGGATCGCCGCCACCGCCACGGTGTAGAGCCACGCCGCGAGGGCCACCCGGCGCTCCCGGCCGTGGGCGCGGCGCGCCAGGAGGATCACCATCGGCTGCAGCGGCGCCCCGAGCGCCCGGAGCCCGAGCACCCAGCGCCACGACCCGTCGGGCCAGATGAAGACCAGCGCGAGGAGGTCGAAGCCGGCGCCGAGGATCCATGCGAGGGGCTGCCAGGTGAGGCCCCGCATGTGCTGCACGATGGCCTTGCGCTCGGCCGGGAGCCAGACCGCGTCGAAGGCTGCGACCCACCACGGCTCACGCCGCTCGGGGAGCGCCACGGCCTCGGTGGGGTCGGCGTCCCTGGGGGTTTGCACGCCCGCAGGGTAAACCCTACTTCGACTGCGGCGGAAGCGCTCCCCATCCCTGAGGGGCCGACGCGCGATGTACCCTCGCGCCATGCG
The DNA here is from genome assembly GCA_903860995.1 of uncultured delta proteobacterium. GTDB lineage: Bacteria > Myxococcota_A > Polyangia > Polyangiales > SCUS01. Next base: position 12,310 of record CAIOSS010000741.1, read on the forward strand.
GCTCTGGACCTCTCTCCTGGTGGCGATCCTCGTGGCCGCGTGCACCGACGGGACCGGGATGATCTCCCTGGACGCCGGCGCCCCGATCGATCGCGGCGCCGTCCTCGACACCGGACCCGCGGACGTCGGCGTCGATGCAGGCGCGGACGTGCCGGAGGTGGGCACAGACATCCCCGTGGCGACGGACGCGCCTGCGTGCGGCGTGACGGGCGGGCAGTGCTGCGCCGCGGGCGAGGCCTGCGCCGACGGGGCGGCCTGCCGCGACGGCCGTTGTGTGGCGTGTGGCGAGCGCGGCTCGACCTGCTGCAACCGGGCGGCGCGGTGCCTCGGGGTGTTCCTGTGCGTGGAGGGGAGCTGCGTGGCGTGCGGCGGCCGCGGCGCGCCGTGCTGCGCGGGCGATCGCTGCACCGGCGCCGGGG
>CAIOSS010000742.1 GCA_903860995.1 uncultured delta proteobacterium
GCCACTGCACGCGCAGCCCGCCGTCGCACTCCACCGCGGCCTTGAGGGCGTCCCGCAGGCCGCGGAGCATCACCGCCGCCAGAAGCTCCGGCTGCGACTCCCGCTCCTCCTCGGTCAGCTCGCGCCGACCGCTGAGCACCTCGAGCACCCCCGCCGGATCGACCTTCCGGCGCTGCTTCAGCTCGAACTCCTCCGCCACCACCCGCGCGATGTACGCCGCCGCGGCGACGCGCCGGCTCTGCCGCAGGACGTTGGCGACTCGCACCGCCATCTTCTTGCAGCGAACTGGCGAGAAGCGGCCCGAGCGCGGCCCGCGGGCGGACCACTCCCAGGGCTTGCCCGAGACCTCCGTCACGGCGGCCATCACCGCCTCGAAGGGGTCGCGGCCCTCCCAGGGGTAGTCCCACGAGCCCGGCAGCTCATCGCCGTCCTCGTCGAGGATCTGGAACCGAGTCGCGCCGGACATCCGAACCTGCATGGCCACTCTCAGACCTCTTCCACCGCCGCGGGTCGCCCGGTCAGAGGCGCGCCGCGACCTCCTCGAGCTCGTACACCTCGATGATGTCCGCAGCCTTGATCTCTGGCGTGTTGTCGAGGGCGATGCCGCACTCGAAGCCCTGGGTGACCTCCTTGACGTCGTCCTTGATGCGGCGGAGCGAGCCGAGCTTGCCCTCCCACTTCACGACGCCGTCGCGCCGGAGCCGCGCGCGGGCGTTCCGCTTCACGACGCCTTCGGTCACCATGCAGCCCGCCACGACGCCGGTCTTGGTGATGTTGAACACCATCCGGACCTCCGCCTTGCCGAGCGGCTTCTCGATGAAGGTCGGCTTGAGCTGACCCAGCATCAGCGCCCGCACGTCGTCCACGGCCTCGTAGATGATCGTGTAGAACTTCAGCGCCACGCGCGCCTCGTCGGCCGCCGCCTGCGCCTTCCCGGCCGGGCGGACGTTGAAGCCGATGATCACCGCGTTGGACGCCGACGCCAGCTGCACGTCGGTCTCGGTGATGGCGCCCACCGCGCCGTGGATCACCGACACCCTCACCTTCTCCGTCGACAGCGACGTGAGCGCCTTCTTCAGGCCCTCCACCGCGCCCTGCGCATCAGCCTTGACCACAAGGTTGATGTTGATCTGCGCCGCGTCGCCGCTGATGGCCGCCGCGACCCTCGCCGCGAGGTCGTCGCTCGGGCGCGACTCCATCGGGCGCTTGGTGAGCATCTTGATCTGCTCGGCCACCTCCTGCGCCTTGCGCAGGTCGGCCGCCACGTAGAGCTTGTCGCCCGCCGTCGGGACCTCGCTCAAGCCCACGATCTCGACCGGCGTGCTGGGCCCCGCCTTGTCGATGAGCTTGCCGCGGTCGTCGTACATCGCGCGGATGCGTCCGTAGGCCGCGCCCACGAGCACCGCGTCGCCGTTGCGCAGCACGCCCTCCTGCACGAGCAGGCGCGCCACCGGGCCGCGGCCCTTGTCCAGCTTCGCCTCGAAGACGGTGCCCACCGCGGGGCGCTTCGGGTCGGCCTTCAGCTCCAGGAGCTCGTTCTGGTTCGCGAGGTTCTCGAGCAGGTCGTCGATGCCGGTGCGCGCCTTCGCGCTCACCTTCACCACGAGCACGTCGCCGCCGTCGCGCTCGGTGATCACGTCGTACTGGAGCAGCTGGTTGAGCACCCGGTCAGGGTTCGCGTCCGCCTTGTCCATCTTGTTGAGCGCCACCACGATCGGCACCTTCGCCGCCTTCGCGTGATTGATCGCCTCGACGGTCGTCGGCATCACGCCGTCGTCCGCCGCGACCACCAGCACCGCGACGTCCGTCAGCTGCGCGCCGCGCGATCGCAGCGACGTGAAGGCCTCGTGACCCGGCGTGTCGAAGAAGACCACCATCCCCTTCGGGGTGCTCACGCGGTACGCGCGCACCTCCTGGGTGATGCCGCCCGCCTCGCCCTCCGCCACGCGCATCCCGAGGATGGCGTCGAGGAGGGTCGTCTTGCCGTGGTCGACGTGACCCATGACCGTGACCACCGGCGCACGAGTCACCAGCGGCGAGGGCTCGAAGGTCGCGAGCGCCGTCTTCACGATCTCGTCGAGGTTGAGGGCGACGTCCTCAACCGAGTATCCGAACTCGTTCGCGAGGATTTTCGCCGTCTCCGCGTCGAGCGTGGAGTTGATGTTCTTCCCCTTCTCGCCCATCTGGATGAGCTTGAGGAGGACGTCCGTCGCCTTGAGGCTCATCCGACGCGCAAGCTCCTGGAGGGAGATCTGCGCCTCGATCTTGATGACCTTCTTGTGCTGCGACATCTCCGTCAGCGCAACGGGCTTGGCAGGGCCGCCGCGCTGGCCGAAGGGGATGGGCTTGAAGCGCCCGGTCTTCGGGTCGAAGACGCCCGGCGAGCGGGCCGGGCCGGTGACCATCGGACGACGGATGCCCGTCCCCGAGGCCGCCGGCGGCTTCGTCTCGATGAAGCGATTGCCCGCGGCCGGGCGCGAGCTCGCCATGTTGGACGAGGGCCCCTGGCGCGACGCCTCGTAGACGACCGTGCGCGTCACTGGATCCCAGCGCGCGATGCCGCTCTTCTGCTGCGGGGGCGGCGGGGCGCTCGGGCGCGGCGCCTCGACGGGCTTCGCCTCGACGACCTGGGCGGCGACTGGCGCCGGACGGATCTCGGGCTCGGCGACGGGTTCGACAACGGGTTCGGGCTTCGCCTCGACCGCCTGCGCGGCCTCGACCCTCGCCGGCTCGGCGACGGTCTCGGCCTTCGCTTCGACGACCGGCGGGGCCTCGACCTTCGCGGGCTCCGCGACGACGACAGGCTCCTCGACCTTCGGGGCGACGGTGGCCTTCGGGGCCTCGGCCTTCGGGGCCTCGGTGACCTTCGGGGCCTCGGTGACCTTCGGGGCCTCGACCTTTGGGGCCTCGACCTTCGGAGCCTCGGTGACCTTCGGAGCCTCGGTGACCTTCGGAGCCTCGGCCTTTGGGGCCTCGACCCTCGCGGGCTCTTCGACGGGGGCCATGGGCTCCGGCCTCGCGGCCTCCTCGACCCTGGCCTCGGCGACCGGGGGCGCGGCCTCGGCCTTCGCGGGCTCCTTCGTCACGGCGGCCGGCGGAGGGGCCTCGGCGACGCGGACCACGGGCTTCGGTGCGACCTTCGGTGCGGGCGCCGGCGGGGGCTCGACGCGCTTGAGCTTCTTCACTCCAGGCGCGACCTCCACCTCAACGAACTGCGACTGCTTCTCGCGAAGCAGGGACGTCCGGATCTGGTCGAGGTAGGCCCCGTCGACCTTCGACATCTTGTTCTTCACTTCAATGCCGAGCGCGCGGATCTTCAGGAGTACGGCGTCCGTATCCATCTTGAGATCCTCCGCGATCTCATAAACCCTCACCGTACCCTGCATCAGTCCTCCAGTGTCCCAAGGCGATCGACCGTCGCGGCGAGCTCCGCCGCGATGCGCGCTTCCCGGATCGCGAGGAGAGAGACCTCCCCGCGGCCGAGCAGCGCGCCGAATTCCTGCTTCGTTGCGTAGGGCGCCGACCGGCGCGCGCCCTCTGCGATGGACCGCGCGTTGCTGCCCGCGTCCTTCGCCACCAGCACCAGATGCGCCTGCCCCTTGGCGACGGCCGTGTCCACGGCCTCCGCCCCGATGGCCAGCGACTTCGTCCGCGAGGCGACCAGCAGCAGCGAGGTGACCCGCTGCGCCATCGCCGCCCGCAGCTCCGCGAGCAGCGCCGCCGCGTCGAGGTCGCGCCGCGCCTCGACCTTGAGCGACCGCTCGGCCGCGTGACGCTTCACCATCGTCGCGACGCACGCCTTCGTCGGGTGCACCCAAGCCCCGCGGCCGCTCTTCACGGCGCGCGGGTCGAGGGCGAGGCCCTGCTCCGGGCCGACCACCACGCGCACGAGTTCGTCCCGCTCGCCGCGCAGCCGACAGGCCACGCAGGTGCGCTCGGGGGACTTCGTGTTCGTGCTGCCCGGCGTGCTCATTACATCACCCGTCCAGCAGCTCGCCGCGCTCGGCGTTCTCGGCCCGGAGCGCCTTGCGGGCCTCCTCGATGACCTTCTGCTCGGAGTTCAGGAAGGTCTGCGCACCCAGCTTGATCTGCCGCACCTTGCGCAGCCCGAGGCCCGTGTCGCGGAGGAGCGAGTCCTCGTGCGTGGTGTGCAGCTGCTCGACCGTGCCGACGCCCGCGGACGTCAGCAGGTTGATGGTGTGCTCGCCGACGCCGCGCACGAAGAGCAGGCGCTCGCGCTCGCTCAGGGGCTCGGTGCGCCGCGAGGCCTCGCGGATGCGCCGCTGACGGAGCTCCTCCATCGCGGTCTCCGCCGACGACTTGATGCGGTCGGCGTTCTCCGCGCCGCCCAAGCCCGGGATGCCCGCGAGCTCGTCGGTGCTGGCCTCGGCGACTTCCTCCAGCGAGCGGAAGCCC
>CAIOSS010000743.1 GCA_903860995.1 uncultured delta proteobacterium
CGCCGACTGCCGCGCGAGGTCGGCGAAGAGGCGCCGCTCGCGGGCGTGGGCGTTGGCCCGCAGGAAGCGCACCCACGGCACCTTCGCGGCGTCCCAGGCGCGACCGAGCCGCGCGAGCCCGTCGGGGGTGAGCGGGTCGGCCGCGAGGGCCTCGGCGAGCTGCGGCCCGGCGCGGTCGACCATGGCCCGCGCGGTGGGCGCCATCACGTGCAGCGACAGGATCGCGCTCAGCCCGAGCACCACCAGCGAGCCCGGCGTCTCGGCCGAGCCCAGCGCGTTGCGGATGAGCCCGAGCACCACCGAGCACTTGACGAAGCTCGTGCCCACCAGCAGGAGGGCGGGCAGCAGGGAGAGCATCCCGAAGACCACCGCGAGGACGAGCGGCGAGGTGCCCGCGGTGGGGTTCACGAGGCGGCGTCCTTCGCGGCGGGCTCAGGGGGGATGAGGGCGGCCGGGTCGAGCTCGCTCAGCAGCGCGAGGCCGCCATCGCTGCCGCCGAGCAGCAGGGCCTTGCCCGCGACCCGCACGACGAAGAGCGAGCGCCGCGGGTCGAGGGCCACGCGGTCGACGACGGTGATGACCCCGGCGGGGCTGCGGCCGACGCCGCGGCGGGCGACCCAGCGGAGCGCCCACCACGCGAGCGCACAGACCGCCGCGAGGGTGAGCAGCGTCTGCGCGAGTGCGGCCCCGAGGCTGGGCGGCGGTGGTGCGTCCATCCCGCGCGATGTTGCGGGAGGCGTAGCGCGAAGGGAAGAGGATCAGCTCGCCGCGGCGGCGGTCTCGCCGTCGGTCGACGCGGGGGCCGCGGGGGCGACGGTGGGCTCGTCGAAGGCGACTGCGCGCTCGAGCACCTCGGCGATGTCGAGCTGCTCGACGGGGCGCTTGAGCTCCTCCTCCATCGACTTGATGCCGTCGGTGAGCATCGTCTGGCAGAAGGGGCAGCCCGAGGCGACCATGTCGGCGCCGGTGTCGAGCAGCTGCAGGGTGCGGCGCTTGTTGACGCGCTCGGTGCCGTGCTGCTCCTCCATCCACATCTGCGCGCCGCCGGCGCCGCAGCAGAGGCCCTTCTCGCGGCTCCACTCGGCCTCGACAAGCTCGAGGCCGTCGATGCGCGCGAGCACGTCGCGGGGTGACTCGTACACGCCGTTGTGGCGCCCGAGGTAGCAGGAGTCGTGGAAGACCACCTTGGCCTTCACGCCGCGGGTGGGGCGCAGCTTGCCGGTGGCGAGCAGCTCCTGGAGGTAGGTCGAGTGGTGCACCACTTCGTAGCGGCCGCCGAGGTCGGGGTACTCGTTGAGCAGGGTGTTGAAGCAGTGGGGGCAGGTCGTGACGATGCGCTTGGGCTTGTAGTTGTTGAGCGTCGCGACGTTCTGCTCGGCGAGCATCATGTAGAGGTGCTCGTTGCCCGCGCGCCGCGCCGGGTCGCCGGTGCAGGTCTCCTCGCTGCCGAGGATGGCGAAGTCGACCTTCGCCTGCTTCATCAGCCGGGCCATCGCGCGGGAGATCTTCTTCGCGCGGTCGTCGTAGCTGGCCGCGCAGCCGACCCAGTAGAGCACCGCCGCGTCGGGCTTCTCGCTCATGAGCTTCACGTCGAGGCCGTCGGACCACTCCGCGCGGTCCATGCGCGTGAGGTTCCACGGGTTGCCGTTGGTCTCCAGCGCCTGGAAGGTCTTCTGTAGCTCGACCGGGAACTCTCCCCGCACCATCACCAGGTTGCGCCGCATGTCGACGATCTTGTCGACGTACGTGATCATCACCGGGCACTGCTCCTCGCAGGCGCGGCACGTGGTGCAGGCCCAGATGACGTCGGGGTGGATGACGTCGGGCACGAGGTTGAGGTCGAAGATGGGCTTCGGGGCGTTGCCGTCCTCGCCGTAGGGGTCGCGCGAGAACACCTCCTCCTGCTTCTCGTAGAGGTGGTCGCGGAGGTCGATGGCGAGGTGCTTGGGCGAGAGCAGCTTGCCCGTGCGGTGCGCGGGGCAGTTGTCCGAGCAGCGCCCGCACTCGGTACAGGTATAGAAGTCGAGCATCGACTTCCAGGTGAAGTGGTCCATCCGGCCGACGCCGACCATGGCGGCCGTGGGGTCGGGCTGCTCCATCGCGGCGGCCATGGACTCCAGCAGCTTGTCCGCGCTCTCGGCCATGGGCCTGAGGCGCCCCGGAGGATTGAGGTCGCGGGTGAAGACGTTGGGGAGCGCCGTGATGACGTGGAAGTGCTTGCCGTAGGGCAGGTAGTTGAGGAAGGCGAACACCAGGAAGACGTGCACCCAGAGGCCCGTCGCGCCGATGGCGTGGGCGGTCGCGTAGGTGGACACGCCGAGGGTGTGGAGGACCAGCGCGAGCACGCGGCCGAGGTTCTCGCCCGTGGCGTTGCCGATGTGGTTGATGTTGGCGGCGACGTCGCCGCCCTCGCGGATGGCGTGCGCGAGCACGAGGCCGCCGTCGGCGACGAGGTCCATCACCATCATCGTGACGATGACGCCGAGCACGACCCACGCGTGCCAGCCGTAGGCGAGGCGCCGCACCTTCGGGATGAGCCGGAAGTAGATGAAGGCCCCGGCGCCCGCGATGACCCCGAGGACGACGAGGTCCTTGATGAGGTTGTAGCCGTAGCCCAGCTTGCTGAGCAGGGGGTCGGGGCCCTGCGGATCGAGGATGAAGAGGTAGAACGACTCGTCGAAGCCGCGCCCCACGAGGATGATCGTGCGGAGCAGGAGCACCGCGAAGCCCGTGAAGATGAGGTAGTGCGCGAAGCCGGCCGACGCGTACTTGGGCATCTTGAGCTGCGCCCGCAGCGCCCAGAAGAGCGCCGCGCCGCCGCCGATCGCCGCGAGCATCGAGCCGAGTTGGAGGAAGCCCTTGCCGACCTCGCCGGGTGCGAGCGCGCCCAGCATGGCCGCGGGGGCCGCCGCGAGGCCGACCAGGGCGACGAAGACCAGGGCGCTGCCGAAGGCGCTCGCACCCTTGTCGCCGGGGGCGACGGTGAGGCGCTCCCAGATGCGGTCGAGGCGGTTCTCGGGCTGCCCCTGGGCCAGCAGGATGAGGCGCCGGAGTGCGCTCATGGCAAACAGCCCGTTGAGACCTCCGACCAGGAGGGCCATCGCGATGGGGTTCATGTCCGTCGACCGTGGCGTGAGGATCCGCGTGCACCTCGCACCCGGCCTACGTGCCGGCTCTTTTAGGCTCCGCGGGTTTTAGGGTCAATCACCGCCTGAACGGCGATTCAGCGTGGGAGCTTGGCGTCGAAGAAGGCCCGGAGCTTGATGAGGTTCTTCTCCTCCTTGCCGAAGCTCGGGGCGGCGTAGCTGCGGGCGAAGCCCTTCACGTCGCTGGTGAAGTCGGCGCGCACGCCCGCGCCGGTGAGGATGTCGTCGACCGAGCGGCCGCGCGCCGCGCTGCGCTTGAGCCCCTGCACGTACACGTCGAGCCGGTGGTAGTCGTCGCCGAGGAAGCCCTTCACCAGATCGACGTCGCCGGCGAGGGACTGGAGCGCGGCGTTGGCACCGAGGTCGAGCCCGTTGGCCCCGGCGTGCGCCGATGCGATGCGCAGCACGAAGGCGTCGTCGAGGTAGCCGATGTCGTCGATGCCGTCGGGGATGAGGTCGACGGACTTGAAGACGTAGTTGAGCCCCGCAGCGAGCGAGCGCCGGGCGGCCTCGGGGGTGCCATCGGCGTTGAGCGCGTCGACCATGGCCTCGGCGTCGTTGCCGAGCGAGCGAAGCCAGTTGGGAAAGGTCTCCAGGCAGCGGGCGTCAACTTCGGATGTCATGGCTCTCCATCGGGGATTACAGGTGCACGGAAGGGAAATCACTTCGGCGGGTCCCGGCGCTCGGGGCGGGACACGTGTTCCCCACCCGGGTCCGTCCCTTGGCGAAGTGGATCGTAACGGCGACTGCGCCCTCCCCACAAGGCTCCCGTTCTGTTGGCCGCGGGACGGTGCTAGACCGTCGCCGCACCCTTTGCGCACGCGCCGCTCCATCGCACTCGCCCTGCTCGCGCTCGCCGCCCTCCCGGCCTGCGCCTCGTCCCGCACGACCACCGTCGAGCGCATCGGCGGTCGGCTGCGCGAGCGACCCTTCGCGTCGCCCACCGCCTACGAGGCCTACCTCCGCGGCGAGCTTGCCGCCGCCCGGGGCGACCTCCTCGAGGCCGACCGCCAGCTCGGTCTCGCGGCCTTCGCCGACGCGGCCGACCCCTGGATCGTCGCACGCCGGGTGCATCACCTCCTGGCCGCCGGGCAACAGGCCCGCGCCATCGAGCTCGCCCGCGCCGCGACGGAGCGGCACCCCGCCTCGTCGGCTGCCTGGCTGAGCCTCGCCGCCGCGCTCGGTGAGACCCCCAGCACCCTCGTCGAGCGCGACGCCGCCCTGGCCCGCGCTGTCGGGCTCGACCCGGAGGACCCCGAGGTGCGCGCCTCGGCCGTGCGCATCGCCTCGCGCCAGAGCGTGACCGACGCCGCCCCCGCGCCGCCGCGGCCTCCGCCTGGCGCAGGCGTCCCCGTCGAGCGCCTCGCCGAGGCGGGGGCCTGGTCGCGCGCTGCCGCGATGCTCGACCTCGCGCAGCGCCGACGACCGGGCGGGGGCGACCGCCTCGGGGCGGCCGTGGCGCACCTCTGCGCGGGCGATCCATCGCGTGCCCGGGCTGCCCTCGATGCCCTCTCCCGACGCCGCGGGCCGGTCGACCGCGCGGCCCTCGCGTGGCTCTGGTTGAGGGCGGGCGAGCGGAGCCGCGCCCGGGAGGAGTCCGCGCTGGCGATGGCC
>CAIOSS010000744.1 GCA_903860995.1 uncultured delta proteobacterium
GGTGCCCCCGTCGCCGCGGGCCTCGCTCGACGTCGCGCCCCCGCCCAGCGCCGCCATCGGCCCGCTGCCCCGCCCGAAGCAGGCGCCCTCCTCGGGGCCGTCGACGCGCGCCATCACGCTGGGCATCGCGGGCGTGATGATCGTCGCCGCGGGCCTCGTCTTCTGGTGGATCACGAGCGCGCGCGATCCAGTTCGTCCTCCGTCGGGCCCCGGTACGGCGATCGCGATCGTCCCCGCGAGCGACCCGCACCCCGTCGCGCCGCCGCCCGCGACCCCGGCGCCCGCTCCGCCCGTGCGGGACTACACCCCCCGCGCGGTCGCCGCGATCAACGCGCTCGCGCCGCGGGTGATCGCGTGCCTGCGCGCCGACCGCAACGCCGCCGAGGAGTGCACCGCGACCGTCACCTTCGACAACGCCAACGGCGGCGCGTTGAGCAACGAGGTGCTGTTCCGCGCGCCGCGAGGGAGCACCGCGCGGGCGCTGCGCTGCGTGCAGGCGGTGCTGCAGACGGCGCGCTTCACCACCGACCCGGGCGCCTCGGGGCTCACCCGGGCGTCGAAGTCGTGGCGCATGGGCCGGGCTCTCAGCAGCGGCGGCGGCGGCGGCGGCGGCGGCGGCGGGGAGACCGTCTACTTCCCCTTCGGCGTACCTCAGCACTGACCCCGCGGTACGCCCTTTACGAACGGCGGTCTCGCGGGCACATTCCCGCCCCGCTCGACGGTCCCCTCGGTGAGGCGACCGGCAGGGAGCGGCTGAGACATCGGCGCGCGGCGCGCCCCATCACACGGAGATCCATCGTCATGGCGAAGCGGAACAAGATCGCGCTCATCGGCGCAGGCAACATCGGCGGCGAGCTGGCGGCCATCGCGGCACGCAAACAGCTCGGCGACGTGGTGCTCTTCGACATCCCGTCGAAGGCCGATTTCGCGAAGGGCAAGGCCCTCGACCTGATGCAGAACAGCGCCATCACCGGCGACGATGCGTCCATTATCGGCACCTCGGACTGGGCCGACTGCGCGGGCGCCGACGTGGTGATCATCACCGCGGGCGTGCCCCGCAAGCCGGGCCAGAGCCGCGACGACCTCGTGGGCATCAACCTTCCGATCATCCGCAACGTGGCGGAGAACGCGAAGAAGCACTGCCCTGACGCGTTCACCATCGTGATCTCCAACCCGCTCGACGTGATGGTCTGGGCGTTCCAGCAGTGGACCGGGTTCCCGAAGCAGCGCGTGGTCGGCATGGCGGGCGTGCTCGACTCGGCGCGGCTCCAGCACTTCCTCGCGGCGGAGGTCGGCGTGAGCGCCAAGGACGTGCGCGCGATGGTGCTCGGCGGCCACGGCGACGACATGGTCGCCGCGCGCGCCTACTGCACCATCAACGGCGTGCCGGTCTCGCAGCTCATCGCGAGCGAGCGCCTCGACGCCCTCGAGGCCCGCACCCGCGGCGGCGGCGGCGAGATCGTCAAGCTCATGGGCACCAGCGCGTACTACGCCCCGGCGACGGCGGCGATGGCGATGGCCGAGGCGTACCTGCTCGACCAGAAGCGGCTGCTCGCGGGCGCTGCGTACCTCGACGGGCAGTACGGCTACAAGGACATGTACCTCGGCGTGCCGGTGGTCATCGGCGGCAGCGGCGTCGAGCGCATCGTCGAGATCGAGCTGAGCGACGCGGAGAAGGCGGCCCTCGCGAAGAGCGCCGACAGCGTTCGCGGGGTGGTCGACGTCGCCAAGCGCCTCA
>CAIOSS010000745.1 GCA_903860995.1 uncultured delta proteobacterium
GGAGACGCGAGCGCTGGACCGCGCCGTGATCCCGCGCGCCACGCGTCGCCGCGGCGTCGACCCGAGGGTGCACCCCCCGCGTCGCCCATCGCGGTCGTCGCGCCGAGTGCGCCCGTCGTCGCGCCGGCGCCCGCGGTGATCGCTGCTCCGGTCGTCGCGCCGCCTACGCCGACGCCCGCGGCGCCGCCTCCGAGCAATCGCCCGCAGCTCGACACGCATTGGTGATGGTCGGCCGTTCGGGCGGTCGATACACTCGGCCCCGTCGCATGCGCACCGGCCCGCTGCCCCACGCCTCGTGCGCGCTCGCGCTGCTGCTGCTCGGCGCGTCGGCGGGCGCGCAGACCCTCGACGCGCGCGGGCTGATGACGGCCGGGACGGGCGACGAGGCAGCGGGGCGGGCTGCCTTCGAGCGCGGCGTCGGGCTCGCCGAGCGGCTCCAGTGGTCCGAGGCCGCGGAGGCCTTCGAGGAGAGCTATCGGCGGTACCCCCGGGCCGCGACGCTGCGCAACCTGGGGCTGGCGCACCGCGCGCTCGGGCGGTTCACGAGCGCCATCGACGAGCTCGGGCGCTTCCTGCGGGAGGCGAACCCCGCGGAGGGCGTCCGGCAGCAGCTCCAGGGGCTCATCGACGAGATGATGGTGCAGCTCGCGGTGATCACCGTGAGCCCGTCGGTGGAGAGCGCCACGATGGCCTTCGACGGCGTGGCCCTCGAAGCGCTGGAAGCCCGGGCCGCCGACCCGGGCGACCACGTGCTGAGCGCCACCGCGGATGGGTACGCCCGGACGGCGCAGACCGTGCGGCTCACCCGGGGCGAGCACCGTCGGATGGAGCTCGTGCTCCAGCGCGCCGACGGGGGCCTCGCCTCGCGCTGGTGGTTCTGGACCATCGTGGGCGTGGCCGTCGCCGGGGCCGCCACCGCGACCGTGCTGCTCCTCTCGACGGAGGCCCCGCCCAACTGCGGGTCGCTCCAGCTGTGCCTGTCGCCGTGATCGCGGCCCGCGCGGCCCTCGTGGCGCTCGCGTGCGCGGCGGCGGGCTGCGGGTCGGCGGCTCCGTCGGCGGTGGTGACGCTCGCCACCGACCTGCCGGCGTGCCGGCTGCCCACCGTGCGCCTGCGCTGCGCCTACGACTGGGACGGCCTCACGGCGCGGGACACCTCGTCGTGCGAGCAGGTGCTCTACCGGGGCGCGTCGGCGGCGGAGGTGCGGCTGCCGGCGTCGTTCGGGCTGCGCGGCGACGGCACCGGGCGCGCACTCACGCTGGTGGTCGACGACGGCGGCGCGGCGCCCGCGCTGCGGCGGGTGGCGCGGATCACGCTGCCGACGGACGGGTCCACGGCGCGGGTCACCATGGTGCTGCGCGCGGCGTGTGTGGCGGTGGAGGCGCGCACGGCGGAGCGCCCGTGCCCGGCGGGGAGCGCGCGCTGCACGCTGAGCCAGTCGTGCGAGCAGCGCGGGATGACCTGCGGCGACGAGGGTCAGTGCCGCGCGGCGGACCTCAGCGCGGCGGAGCTCGCGGCGCCGACCGACGCCGGGGTGACCGAGGCGCCGGGGCTCTGCGACGCGGGCGCGCCGCGGGGGTGAGCTCCCTCTCCTGGGGGGCGTCGGGGCGAGCACAACTCCCGTATTCAGGAATACAGGGGTTGTATTCTGCGACCGTCAGCCCAGGCGCCCCGCGGCGTCGTGCAGCAGCACCCGCAGCTCGGGGTCGGCCCCGCGGCGCAGGGCCACCGCGACCTGGTGCCGCGCCGTCGGGTTGAGCCGCGCGAACTGCCAGCTCGACGCGTCGTCGCCGCGCGTCGGATCGATGGCGATGCGCGCCTCTCCCTCCGCCGCGTCGAGGTCGAACGCGAATGCGTCGAGCTGGATCGCCA
>CAIOSS010000746.1 GCA_903860995.1 uncultured delta proteobacterium
GCACTTGATGTCGGTGATGAGATTTTCGAACGCAGCTGCACTCTCACGTGTTCCTCGCTCGAGTCGAGCGAGCGCCTGGAGCAGAAACAATGGAGTACGCCCACCGGCCTTGTACAGCCGATGCCCCGGCATTGCCTTCGCGAGGTGCGGGTGCCGCCGGTATTCACCAGAGGGGTCTGGCACCTCAGCGTTCCGGCTTTCTTCGAGCTTCCGCTGAAAATCCCTGAGCTGCGCACCGAAGCGGCGCAGTCCGCGCGGAAGGTCCGTGTCCGCAGGATCGAATCCGAGCGATGAGCGGACGAGGCGCGTCGGCTCAGTAGTCTGTCTCTGCCTGGTGGATGTCGACATCGATGGATTCCCCCTTGCGCGCGAAGCGCACGCAACCCGGATGTTATCCGAAGTTGAGGCGTTGGTGAAGAGGAAGACTCACTTTGCATCTTCCGCACTCGTGTGGACCGGGACAGCTATCCACGGGCCGCCACCCCAGAGTCGCGCGCCGCGTCGATCACGGGCGAGTGAGTGCCTTGCAGTAGGCCCACCCGCCGGCCGCGAGCGCCGCGCCGACGAGGCCCACTGCCGACACCTGGAGCTGCTCCCGGTTCGAGACGGCGCGCATGGCGGAGAGCCCGACGACGACCGCCAGAAGTAGCAGAAGCCCGACCGCCGCAACCACCACGCGGCGCCTGGTCCCGCGCACGATGTTTCGCTCTTGCCGCACGCAGGTCGGCCCCTCGTCGAGCGCCGGGTTCTCGCTGACGGCGCCGTGCCCCCGCTGCTCGGTGTGCGTCTTCGATGTTGCCAGTTGCATGCGACGGGCGTCGCAGACGGCGTGCGCGGGTCCGTACTTCCATTCCTCCCACGCAAGCATCGAAGTCGCCACGGTTTCGAGCGCGGACCAGTCCTCTTGTGAGTGAAGCCACGTGGCCAGGGTATGACCCATGCGCACTGTTTGCGGGGCGGCCCGACCGAGTAGGGTCGAAGCAAACTTGAACTCTTCTGAAAGGATCTCGATCGCCTCCTCTAACTCGCCGAAAGCCGCGCTCAGCAGCGCCTTCTCCTCTTCAATATTCAACCACTCCGCGACCTCCCGGAGAAGTTCCACTGCTCCGTCGAGGTCGCCCTTGAGACGCAGCACCGAGGCGAGGTCCCTCATCGTCTCCAGTCGTGTGAACGTGTAGTCGGTCTCCGTCTGTGGTGACCCGTCTTCGTCGTCTGTCACGGAGGGCGCCAGAACATCGAGGACGGCACGAAGCAGTGCCTCCGCCTCGTCGAGTTCGCCCGTGTGAGCAAGGGCGACGGCGAGGGTCGAGCGTGACTTCACTCCATCGTCTGCTCCATCGCGCACCGGATCGACAGAAGCGACCAGTACTCGAAGTTCTGGGAGCGCCTCGGACCAGGCAGCGTGTGCGACGAGCAGGTCGACGACGTTCCAGGTCGCCGCGCGCGTCAACGGGTGCAGGGCGCCGTTCACCGCTGCGGTCGCATCGCGTGCCCGCCGACGCAACTCCAGCGGTTCCTCGAACTTGTGCTGTTGCTCCATGGACTCGGCGACGAGGCACCAACTCGCGAGGACGACGGGATCACTGGCTCCCAGGGCGGCTTCCCGGGCTTCGGCTGCTCCGCGGAGAAACGGCTCCGCAATTCCCGGCCGCCCGTTGCCAAGGAACGACCGCCCGATGTCCTCGAGGCTACCGGCGACGTCCCCCCTGCTCCCCTCTCCCTGGTGTTCAATCGTCGGGGCGGCACCGAGGAAGCGCTCGCCGAGTCGAAGAAACCGGATGGCTCCCGATCGATCGCCCCCCAGAATGACGCCGGATGGCGCCACTACAGCGTGGATCATTGGCGATGGCATCTCGAGACGGTCGATGAGGGCACCGGTGTCGAGGTCCACGAGAGCCACGCGCCCGTCCATTGCCGACGAGAGCAGCCAGCGATCGGCGACGACGTTCAGGCTCGTGATCATCGCTGAATGGAAGCGGAAGACACGCTCCACGGTCCCGTCGTTGCGACGCCACAGCACGACGCTGCCGTCTCCATGCCCGCTGACCAGCCTATCGTGGCCTGCAGACTTCAAGATGTTGCAGGTACCACGCTCTCCGGATCGACCACGCCATCGAATGCTCATGTCTTCAGGGTTCAGTGCATGCATTGCCCCGTCGTCGGTTCCGACGAAGGGCCCATCCTCGAGCACAATCATCGCCCAGGGCGATGAGCACCGACCCTCGATGATCTGCTCTGCGACGAGCGTCCCATCCGTCGAGTCCCAACTCCGGATGATCCCGTCTTCATGGCTGGCGATCGCGCGATTTCTTCCGGCGATCATCGCGACAGCCACAACTGGGTTCGGATCCCCGTTCTCGGTGTGACCGCCCGGATGTGCCCAGCAGACGCGGCCGCCCGCGTCGGCGAGCACCACAGTGCCATCCGCTCGGCCGAACAGA
>CAIOSS010000747.1 GCA_903860995.1 uncultured delta proteobacterium
CGGCTGGCCCACGGCCAACGGCGGCATCTCCGCCGCCCCGAGCGCCCCGAGCGCCCCGCCGGCCCCGCCGGCCGGCCCCATCGTCGAGAAGGTCGGCCCCCGCGGCACCTCCTCGCACGGCGGGTCCGAGCCCTCGGGCACCTGATTCGCGCCCCGTCGCGGCGACCTGAACCCTCCACCGGGCGGTCGCCGCGGCTGATCCGTTCTTACACCAAAACTCTATTCGATCCGCTCGCCGGGCGCCCTGAGAGTGGGCCCCCGGTGGAGCGCAGGTCCCCAGACAGACTCCCCCAGCAACGACACGAAGAGGCGAATCGATGGCCGCAATCACCGCAGCGATGGTCAAGGAACTCCGTGAGCGCACCCAGTCCGGCATGTCGGACTGCAAGAACGCGCTCGTCCAGGCCGAGGGGGACATGGCGAAGGCCGTGGAGATCCTCCAGAAGATGGGCAAGACGAAGGGCGAGAAGGCCGCGGGCAAGGTCGCCGCGGAGGGCGCCGTCACGGCGCGCGTCAACGGCGGCGTGGGCGTGGTCGTCGAGCTCAACTGCCAGACCGACTTCGTGGCCCGCGGCGAGGAGTTCAAGGCCGCGCTGCGCGACCTGTCGCACGCCGCGATCGAGCACAAGCCCACGGACAAGGCGGCCCTCGAGGCCATCGCGTTCTCGGGCATGACCTTCAAGGACCGCATCGAGGGCCTCACGGTGCGCTCGGGCGAGAAGCACGACGTCCGCCGCGTGGCGGTCTTCGAGGCCGGCGCCAGCTCGCACCTGCACACCTACGTGCACTCCAACGACCGCATCGCGGTGCTCGCGGAGATCTCCAGCTCCGACCCGAAGCACGCCAAGGTCATCGAGTTCGCCGACGACGTCTGCCTCCAGGTGGCGTCGATGAACCCCAAGTACCTCGACCGCTCGGAGGTGCCCGAGTCGGACATCGCCAAGCAGCGCGAGATCTTCTCGGCGCTCATGGACAAGGAAGACGCCGAGGCGGTCGCCGCGCCGGTGGACTTCCTCGCGCGCGTGCAGTCGATCATCACCGAGGTGGCGGCCGAGGAGGGCCGCGAGCTCGGCGACATGGACGCCGAGGTGAAGGCCCACTTCGAGAAGTCCGAGAAGGACCGCGCCACCTTCGAGGGCTTCAAGAAGGCCGCGGAGAAGGCCAAGGGGCGCGCGCCCGCCGCGAAGGAGAAGATCCTCGACGGCAAGATCGCCAAGTGGCTCACCGAGATCGTGCTGCTCGACCAGAACTCCGTGAAGGAGAACAACACCCCCATCAGCAAGGTGATGGCGAACGTGGCGAAGGAAGTGGCCGGGACGAAGATCGTCCGCTTCGTGCGCTTCGAGGTCGGCGAAGGCATCGAGAAGGCCGCCGCCAAGGACTTCGCGACGGAGGTCGCCGAGATGGCGGCCGCCAGCGCCAAGGGCTGATCGCTCCCCCTCCGATGCGCCCCACCGCGGCGAGGCCCTGGTCCTCCAGCCTCCTGCGGTGGGTGGCGCTGCTCCTCCTCATCGACGCCGCGGCCTTCCTGGTCGCGCTCTCGTTTACCCAGCAAGGTATTCTCGCGCTGACCCTCCTGGGCCTCGCCGCCGCGTGGTCGGCGCTCTCGCTGCTCGCCGTGTGCGGGCTCTACCTCGACGCCGCCCGCGGCGGCGACCCGGGCCCGCTGCTCAAGGGCCACCGCCGGCCGTGGCTCCAGCCCCTGTTCTGGCCCTTCCGGGTGGTGAGCTACGGGGTCTTCGCGGGCGCGCGCTGGTGGCGCCGCGGCGACGCCGTGAGCGAGGTGTCCCCGGGGCTCTTCCTCGGGGTGCGGCTCTTCCCGGGCGAGGTCGAGTCGCTGCGGGCGCGCGGGGTCACCGCCGTGATCGACCTGACGAGCGAGCTGCCCACCGCGGCGGTGTTCGCCCGGGCGCCCTTCGAGCGCTTCGCGGTGCCCACCCTCGACCGCACGCCGCCGCCGCCGGAGGTCTTCGACGCGGCCGTGCGCTGGGTCGCCGAGCGGGTCGCCCGGGGCCAGTCGGTGTACGTGCACTGCGCCTTCGGCCGCGGGCGCAGCGCGACCGTCGTCGCCGCGGCGCTCATCGCCCTCGGGCGCGCGAGGGACCCCGCGGAGGCCGTGGCGATGGTGACCGCCGCGCGGCCCTCGGTGAGCATCAAGGGCGACCAGCGAGAGGCGCTGGAGGGCTTCGCGGCGCGCACGCGCGGGGCCGCACAGGTCGGCGCGGCGCCCCCGGCGGGTGTACCCTCGACGCCACCATGAGGCGTCGACACTCGCGGCTGCGGTCCCTCGCCGCCCTCTGCCTCGGCGGCTGCACGGGACAGCTCAGCGGCGACGGGTCACCGCCGTCCGACGCC
>CAIOSS010000748.1 GCA_903860995.1 uncultured delta proteobacterium
CCAGCGGGATCGCGACCCCCGACACCAGCGCGATCGCTCGCGCAAACCTCAGGAACCTCTGGTCGCGGTCATCCATGGGCATCGGGAACTCTCACTTTCGAAGCGATGGTCGCAGTGGACTCCACCGCCGCGGGTGCGGTCAATCCCAGCCCGGCGCGGCACCTGTGGGGGGGGCTGCGCTGCCTTGACCGCACTGCGGTTTGGCCGCCCTATCAGCGCCGCGTGAACGCCGCGACTCCGGTGCCTCTCGATGCCCCGTGCCCGATCCGCTGCCGCGGCCCGATCCACGTCTATTCGGCCTCGGGCATCCGCCCTGGCCGCCGCGCGGTGGTCCTCCTCGCCGGGTCTCACGCCGAACCTCAGACCGCCTCCCGCGCCCTCGACGCCATCGAGCGGGCGCACGACGCCGCGGCCGGGGAGCACATCGCGGCTCCGATCAGGCGTGGGCGCCATGAGGGCAGGGAGTTCCTTGCGCTCGACGCCGCCGCGGCCTTCGACGGTGAGCGGGTGCTCCAGTCGATCGCCGACGGGGGGCAGCGGATCCCCTACCCGGCCGCCATCGGGATGCTCCTGCGCCTCGCCGACGCGCTCGCCCGCGCCCACGCGGTGAAGGCCCCGGTGGGGCCGCTCGCGATCGGCACGTTGCTGCCCTGTCAGCTCCTCTTCGACGTGGACGGCCGCGCCACGCTTCTGGGCCTCGGGGACAACGTGATCGCGAGCTCGGCCCCCGCGGGCCTGCTCGTCGCGCCCGAGGTGCAGCTCGGACAGCGCCCCGATCGTCGCACCGACGGCTTCGCGCTCGCGGCGCTCATGCGCTCGCTGGTCCCCTACACCGCGCTGCCGCCCATCCTGGAGCGTGCCCTGCGCGGCGTCCGGCGGGCGGACGAGCAGGGCGTCGAGGAGCGGGTGCGCGACTTCCAGCGGCGGATGTGGAGCGCCCCGCCGCGGCTCCGTCCCGACGCCGCGCGCCTCGCGGCGGGCTTTCGGGTGTTCGTGCGGCTGCTCGGGGTGGAGCCCGACGCGCCGGGCTTCGAGCGCTTCATCGCCGAGGTGATGGCCCCGGAGGTCGCGCTGGCTCCGGGGTCTCCGGCCCGGATGCTGCGCGTCTCCGACGACGGGGCGTGGTTCGAGATCGACGGATCTGCCCGTTGCCGCCTCGCGTCGCGCGCCTCGCTCCGTCGCCTGCTCGGCGCCCTGGTCGATCAGCACCGCGAGCGACCGGCCGCCCCGCTGGAGCTGCAAGCCCTGCTGGGGCTGGGCTGGCCCGGCGAGCGGGTGTCGCCGGAGAGCGGCGCCCACCGCGTCCACGTCGCGGTGTCCGAGCTTCGGAGGATGGGACTCCGCGCATCGCTCGAACGCTTCGACCTGGGCTACCGGCTCGACCCCGCGCTGGTCGTCCAGCGGGTCGCAATTTGAGTTTCTTTGATTGGAGTGAGCCCGCGTCGCGGGCCTAGACCTAGCAGCGTTGGGGGGGCGGGCGCCGGTGCCGTCCTGTGCATCCCTGATCGGACGAAATCGCCGACAGGGATGCAGAGGCTTGTGCTGCTCGGTGGCACCTCAAAAAGAGGGACGTCTCGCCCGTTGCGGGTGCACCCGTCCACTGTGGAACGGTACCAGGCGCCATCTCCGTCGGGCCCGGCGCGCTACAGCGCCCGGGTGAAGAAGCGCGTGAAGGACGTGTCGGCGTAAGCCCCGAAGGGGCCGCAGCGCACGAAGCCTTCGCGCCCGTAGAGCCGGTTGGCGGCGGCGGAGCGCGCGGTCGATCCCGTTTCCAGGCTGAGGCGGGTCATGCCCGTGGCGCGCGCCGTCGCGACCAGGTGATGGAGCAGCGCCCTGCCCACGCCGCGGCCCAGCGCCGCATCCGCGGTTCGCATCGACTTGGCCTCGCCGTGGTCTGCGCCGATGCGCTTGAGCGCGCCGCAGCCGAGCAGGAGACCCCCCTCGCGCAGCGTGAAGAAGCGGATCGCGGGGTCGCGCAGCGCGTCGACTGCGACGCGCAGTACCTGCCCGGCGAGTACGCGGGCGAAGGGGGAATGAGCCGCGTGGGCTGGGGCCACTCCACCTGCGGAGGCCGCGGTCGAGCTCGCGCGCGCCGCGGGCGTCGGCAAGCTGGTGCTCTTCCACCACGACCCGTCGCGTACGGACGAGGGCGTGGCGGCCATCGAGGCCCAGGCGGGACAGGGCTTCGGCGACGCGGTGGCGGCGCGCGAGGGGATGTCCATCGAGCTCGGCGTCGCGAGGGCAGCGCGCGCGGGGCGCAGGTGCGCTGGGTGTGCAACCACATCGTCGGGTCGAGCCCCGCGGTGCGGGCGGTGGAAGAGCAGATCACGCGCGCGGCGGCGGTCGACGCGAC
>CAIOSS010000749.1 GCA_903860995.1 uncultured delta proteobacterium
CCTGCTCAACCTGTCACATCCCCTGCGGCGAGGGACTACCCTCCACGACGGGCGCGCGGGCGGGGTGGCGTCGGCCCGACGCCGCGCAGGGCCACGGCGGCAAGGTGCCCGGCCAGCTCGGCGGGCACCGGCAGCGCGGCGCCCACCGGACCCGCCGCGAGGCGTCGCACCATCACCTGCGGGACCACCGCCAGCGCGGCCATCGTCACCATCGCCGCGGCGGGGTGCACCTCCGGCCCCACGCGCCCGGCGGCGATGCCGTCGACGAGCAGGCCCAGCATCGCCGGGAGGTGCCCGTGCATCATCCGGTCGACGAGGCGCGTGAGGCGCTCGGAGGAGACCAGCGCCTCGCGCAGCACCAGGCGCAGCACCACGGACTCCTCGTCGGTCATCGCGCCGAAGCGCTCGAAGAGGGCGCGCACCCGCTCGTCGAAGGGGCGCTCGCCCGTGACGGCCTCGATGATCGACTGCGACAGCGGCGCGTAGTGGCGCTCGACCACCGCGAGGAAGAGCTCGTCCTTGGTGGGGAAGTAGTAATAGACCATGCCCAGGTTGGTGCCCGCGGCGCGGGCGATCTGGCGCAGCGAGGCGCCGTCCACGCCATCGTTCAGGAAGCGCTCCGTCGCGGCGGTCACGATGCGCTGGGCGATGTCACTCGGGGGGCGGGCCATCGGTGGGGTCTATGCTCCGGTCACGCGAGGTTCTTGCTGAAGCGCAGGGAGGTGAGGGTCACCAGCACCGCGAGGATGACCGCCAGGCGCAGGAGCGAGCCCTGCAGGTCGTCGAAGCCGGCGCCGCGCAGGGCGATGCCGCGGATGATCTTGAGGAAGTGGGTGAGCGGCAGGGCCTCGGAGAGCCACTGCGCGGGCCTCGGCATCCCCTCGCGCGGAAACATGAACCCGCTCAGCAGGATGTTGGGCAGCAGGAAGAAGAAGGACATCTGCATCGCCTGCTGCTGGGTCTTCGCGAGGGTCGAGAAGAAGAGCCCGAGCGCGAGGTTGGCCGCGATGAAGCCGAAGGCCAGCGCGTAGAGCAGCGGCAGCGAGCCCACCACCGGCACGTCGAAGACGACGTAGCCCGCGATGAGCACCAGGGTCATCTGCACGTACCCGATCACCACGAAGGGCAGGATCTTCCCGACCACCAGCTCCCACTTGCGGATGGGCGAGACCACCAGCTGCTCCAGCGTGCCGCGCTCCCGCTCGCGCGCGACGGCCATCGCCGTGAGCATCACCATCGTCATCGTCAGGATCACCCCGACGAGGCCCGGCACCACGTTCACGGCGGTGCGCAGGTCGGGGTTGTACCAGGTGGTCGACTCCAGGCTGAGCGGGGCCTCACGAGCGCCCGCGCGCGCCAGCACCATCGCCATCGCCCGCTGCGCCACGAGGCCTCCCGCGGCGCTCGTGGCGCTCGCGACGGACTGCGGGTCCGAGCCGTCGACCACGAGCTGCACCGCCGCAGGCCGTCCCAGCGCGAGGCGCTCGGCGTAGCGCGCGGGGATCACCAGCCCCACCTTCGCGCGCCCCGAGCGCAGCGCCGCGGAGAGCTCGGCCGGGTCGCGCACCTCCCCGACGGGGTCGCAGCTCCCGGTGGCCATCAGCGAGGCCGCGAGCTCGCGCGACGCGGCGGTGCGGTCCTGGTCGAGCACCGTCGTCGGGATGTGCCGCACGTCGGTGTCGATGGCCCACCCGAAGAGCACGATCTGCACGATCGGGAGCATCACCATCATCGCCAGCGTGAGCCGGTCGCGGCGGAGCTGGAGCAGCTCCTTCCACGCGATGGCGAGCAGGCGTGTCACGCGCGCCTCGCGTCGTCGCGCACCATCGACACGAAGGCGTCCTCCAGGTTGGCCCGCACCTCCACGGGGCCGTCGCCCGCGACGCCCGCGGCGGCCATCGCCTCGCGCACGAGGGCGGCCGGGTCGTGCTCCCGGCGGGTGGTCACGCGCAGCCGGGCGCCGAAGGGGGCGACCTCCTCGACGCGGCGGTCGGCGCGCAGGGCGTCGAGCACCGGGCGGGCGGCGCAGTCCACCTCGGCGACGCGCAGCGCGCGGCGAGCGAGGATCTCCGCGGGGGTCCCGGTGTCGAGCAGCGCGCCGCGGAAGACGAAGGCGAGGCGGTGGCAGCGCTCGGCCTCGTCCATGTAGTGGGTGGTCACGATGACGGTGGTGCCCTCCGTCGCGATGCGGTGGATCTCCTCCCAGAAGGCCCGCCGGCTCACCGGGTCGACCCCCGCGGTGGGCTCGTCGAGGAAGACCAGCGGCGGCTCGTGCAGCATCGCGCAGGCGAGGGCGACGCGCTGCTTCCACCCTCCGGAGAGGGTGCCGGCGAGCTGGTCGCGGCGGTCTTCGAGGCCGTTGCGGGCGAGCACCTCGGCCACGCGCTCGCGGCGGCGCGCGCCGGAGAGGCCGTAGAGCCCGGCGTAGAAGAGCAGGTTCTCGCGCACGGTGAGGTCTTCGTAGAGCGAGAAGCGCTGGGTCATGTACCCGATGCGGGTCTTGACCTTCTCGGGCTCGCTCGCGATGTCGAAGCCCGCCACGGTGCCGCGCCCGCTCGTCGGGGTGAGCAGCCCGCAGAGCATGCGGATGGTCGTCGACTTGCCCGCGCCGTTGGGCCCGAGGATGCCGAAGATCTCCCCCCGGCGCACCGAGAGGGAGACGTCGCGCACGGCCACCAGCTTGCCGAAGGTGCGACCGAGGCCCGCGGTCTCGACGACGAGCTCAGCGCCCATGACCGAGCTCCACCGCCGCCGGGGCGCCCGCGTGCAGCCTCCCCGCGGGGTCGTCGATGCGCACGCGCACGCGCGCCACCAGGTTGGGCCGCTCGCGCGGGCTGAAGAGGAAGCGCGGGGTGTACTCCATCCGCCGCCCGATGAGCTCCACGCGCCCGCGGTAGGCCGCGCGGTCGCCGTCGACCCGCAGCGTCGCGGGCCCGCCCAGGCGCACCGCCGCGAGGCCCGCCTGCGGCACGAAGACCTCCACGTAGGGGTGCGCCACGTCGGCCACCGTCACCACCGGAACCCCCGCCCCCGCGACCTCGCCCGCCTCGATGTGCCGCTCCAGCACCACGCCCCCGTGCTGCGCCCGCAGCGTGTGCCGCGCGAGCCTCGCCTCCTCCGCCGCGAGGCCCGCCGCCGCCGCGTCGACCCTCGCCCTCGCCGCCGCCACCTCCTGCGAGCGCGCCCCGCTGCGCAGCCCCGCGAGCCGCTCCTCGAG
>CAIOSS010000750.1 GCA_903860995.1 uncultured delta proteobacterium
CGACCGCACGCCGTGACCCGCCCGCCGGGGCGCGCGTCCCCGATCGGCAACCCACTGCCGACCGCCGCGCGCGGCGCTTGCGGGGGCCGTGGTCCCAGGGGGTAAGCCTTCGGGTGCCCCCCAATGGTTGATGGCGTCGTCACCCTCACCCGCGCCGAGCTCGCTGCGATGCAGCGCGGCGATCGCGTGTGCACCGAGGTCGAGCTCTCCGCCAGCGTCGCGGCGGGGCGGCTGTACCTGCTCGACCCCGCCAACGACGGCGACTCCATCCTCGACGACCTCGACGACCCCGGGGCCATCCTCGGTGAGCTCGGGATGGTGGCGGGCGACGAGGCGGCCGAGGCGCACCCCGGCGGGCCCGAGGCGTGGGGCCGCGCGCGGGGGTGGCGGGTCCACCGCGTGGTGGCCATCGTCGAGGGCTGAGCTACTGGCGCCAGCGCGGCCGGTCCCAGACGCGCTCGTACCGCTCCCACCACCGGCCCCGCAGCGGGAACTCGTCGCAGCGCAGCGGCGGCGAGCGCGACGCCCGGAAGCCCGGGCGCGCGGACAGGGCGCAGTACGCCGGAAACACCTGGTCGACGGCGATGCGGGTGCGCTCGGCCCGGGTGGCGACGGTGCTCGGCGTGACGACGTCCACCTCGGCCAGTCGGTCGAGCGCCGCCGAGAAGGGCAGCACCTCCGCGGGCATCGCCGCCCGCCCCCCGTCGGAGCGCGGCCAGTACTCGTTCACGGCGTCGACCATCGCCCCGAGCATGTTGTTGATGACGTTGGTCTCGCGCTGCTCCCTCGTGCCGCCGTCCCGGCGCGGCGGCGTCGCCCGCGGCGCCTCGCAGCCGAGGGCAACGCACACCACCACCCACGCCACCAGCACCACCGTTCGCATCGATCCACGCTACTTCGACGGGGCGCGTCGCGGCCAGCCATCCGCCCGACCGCGCTTGACGCCCCACCCCTCGTTGGCGTCCCTTGTTCTCTCCGGACACCCCCTCCCATGCGCCGCCCCATCGCCCTCCTCGCCGCCGTGTCCGCCCTCGCCCTCGCGGCGTCGCCCGCCCCCGCGCAAGACGGCCCCCCGGAGCTGGTCACCACCACCCCCGCCGCGCGCGCCCGCCTGCCGCGGGTCACGGTCAACGTCCTCGACGGGCGCGAGTCCCTCGCCCGGGGGGTGGTCCTGCAAGACACCGGGCGCATCCTCACGGCGCTCGCCCCGGTGCGCGAGGCCCGCGACCTTCGGGTGGTCTACCCCGACGGCCGCATCGACCGGGCGCGCGTCGTGGCCACCGACCTCGCCTGGGGCGTCGCCCTCCTCGAAGGCACCGCCGGGCGCTGGGTGGAGGGCCTCCGGCTGAGCGATCGCGACGGCCGGGTGCGCGACGAGGTGAGCTGGGTGCCCATCGCCGGGTCGCGGGTGTCGAGCGGGCTGCTGCGCCGCCGGCGCTCCTTCGTGGGCGCCAACGCGACGCTGCTGCGCGACGCCTGGGAGCTCGACCCCATCCCCGCCAACAGCGCGGTCGGCAGCGGGGTGTTCCATCACGTCACGGGCACCCTCGTCGGGCTCATCGTGCCGCCCGACCGGGAGAGCGAGATCACCGGCGCCGACGTGGCCTTCGCGGTGCCCGCGAGCGTGCTGCGGGCCCTCGCCAACTCGGCCATCGCGGCGTCGCGCCCGTGGCTGGGCCTGGTCATGGTGGAACTCCCCCCCGGCGCCTCGGTGCGCTTCGCCACCGGCGGGCTTCGCGTGAGCAGCGTCGCCCCGGGCGGCCCCGGCGCCCTCGCGGGCCTCCGCGGCGGGCCCAACGGCGACGTGATCGTGGCCGCCGAACACCGCCCCGTGCGCACCCTCGCCGACCTCGGGGACATCCTCGAGCCCCGGCAGATCGGGCAGGAGATCACCCTGCGGGTGACCCGCGGCGGGGCGACCTTCGACGCGCGGCTCACCCTCGCGGCGCGGCCCGCGGCGCCGGCGCCGACGGAGCACCCCAACGAGGAGGCGACGCCCGCGGCCCGGGGAGAGTAGATTCCCGGCCCGAGATGCGTCTGGCCGATCGGTACCGGTTGCTTCGTCGGGTGGGTGAAGGCGGCGGGGGCGGGGTCTTCCTCGTCGAAGACCGCCTGGCCGGCGACGCCCTCATGGTGCTCAAGCGCCTCAACGCGCAGGCCCACGTCACGCTGTCGCAGTGGCTGGTCAACGAGTTCCAGGTGCTGGCGCAGCTCGACCTGCCCACGGTGGCGCCGGTCTTCGACTTCGGCCTCGCCAGCGCCGACGCCGAAGACCCCGGCGGCACCTTCTTCACCCGCGCCTTCGTCGACGGCGTGCCCCTCGACGACGCGGTCACCACCCTCGATGCCCCGCGCCTCCGCCGCCTCTTCTGTTCGGCCGCGGAGACCCTGCGCGAGCTGCACCGGCTCGGGGTGGTGCACGGCGACCTCAAGCCCGCCAACCTGATCGTCCCGACGGGCGCCGACCACGTGGTGCTCATCGACTTCGGCCTCGCGCACGGAGCCATGGGCGCGCCCTCCCACGTCCGCGGCGGGACCCTCGGGTTCATGCCCCCGGAGCGCCAGGCGATGCTCCTCGCGGGGGAGTCTCTCCCGCCCGACCCCCGCGCCGACGTCTACGCCCTCGCCGTCTCCCTCCGCGTGGTCCTGGCCGGCGGAACCCTCCTCCCCGCGGGCTCCCCCGTCCCGCCGGCGGTGGCGGTCGACGACGAGCTCCGCGCCCTCTGGGCCCTCGCCGAGCGCGGCGCCGCCGAGCACCCCGCCCGGCGCTTTGCCACCATGGACGACCTCCTCGCGGCCCTCGGCGAGATCGCCGACGGGTCGTCCCCGAGCCTGCGCCCGGCCTCGATGCCCAACCGGGTGGTGCTGCGCCCGGAGGGCCGCGAGCCCGAGCTGGGCGCCCTCCTCGACGCCATCGCCCGCCGGCTCGTGCGCCGCGACGGGTCGCTCGCCGCCGTGGCCGTCGTCGGCGAGGAGGGCAGCGGGCGCAGCACCCTGCTGCGGGAGATCGCGTGGCGCGCGCAGCTCCGCGGGGTGCAGACCCTCCGGCTCCAGGGCGAGGCCGGCGAAGGGCCGCTCCGCCGTCTGCGCGAGGGCGCCGCGGTGCTCTCCGGCCGCCCCATCGCCGCCAACGCCCCGGAGGACCTCACCGCCGCCCTGCGCGAGGCCGCCCGCGTGGCGCCGGTGCTCGTGCTCGCCGACGACCTCGACCGGGCCGACCCCGCGGTGCGCGCGCTGCTGCGCTCGGTGGCCTACGCCTGCGAGGCCGACGAGGCCCTGCTGGTGATCGCCACGGCGGCCAGCGCGGAGTCCATCGCCGCGCTCGAGGCGACGGTGCGGGTGGACCTCGGCCCGCTCGACCAGGCCGCCGTGGCGGCGCTGTGCACGCAGACCCTCGGGGCCGTCGAGCCCGCGGTGGTGCTGGCCGTACTGCGTCGCTCCGGAGGTCTCCCGCTGGCGGTGCACGAGCTGCTCGACGCGCTCGC
>CAIOSS010000751.1 GCA_903860995.1 uncultured delta proteobacterium
CTCTACTCGTCAGGCTGCGGAGGGTGCACCGTGCATGAGTCGTGGCTCCCGCAGGAGCGGGCGCGCGGCGCGCTCATCCGGGCGCGGGCGGGCGGCGGCGATGGCGGCGCGGAGCAGGCGCGCTTCGACGGGCACATCCGGCACTGCGGCCCCGAGGTGGTCGACGCGCTGGGCATCCCCGGCTGCGTGCCCAACTACGCGTGCCCGGCGAGCGCAGAGGTCTGGAAGCGCCGACAGGGCGCCCGGGAGCTCGTGACCGACCGCTCGGTGGCGACGCCCGACGAGGTCGTGGCCTTCTCCGAGGCGTGCCGGGCGGCGGCGCGGGAGGCCTACGGGCGAGGCGGGCGCTGCGTGACGGCGGCGCTCCGGTCGAATACCCTGTGCGGTAATCGCCGCACGGACCTCAGCGTGGCCGGGGCCTTCGCGCGGTGGGGCTCGGCGGGCGATCGCTGCGGGGTCGTCGAGGGCGACGGTGCGCGGTGCGCGCAGGGCTGCGACGGCGTGGAGGCGGCGCTGATGTCCTCGGCGGCCCCGATCCCCACGCCGGCCGCGGCGCCCGCCGCGGAGCTGCAGCCGGTGGTGGAGGCGGGAGATGCGGGCGCGGCGGTGCCTGCGCGGGTGGCGGCGCCTGCCGCGGAGCCGGGGCCGCTACCGCGGGTGGCGTGGCCGGCCGCGGGGGCTGCCCTCTGGATGGCGCTGATGGCCTGGTATGTCTCGGCAGCGAGGCGACAGGGATGAGTCGGGTTTCGCCGGGGGGCTCGGGCGTTGTACAACCGGGCGCCGCGACGGACGGGTCGGGCAGGAGGAAGGGCGAGGCCATGGCGAAGGCGAAGGCGACGGGCACGACTGGCGCGGCGGCGGCTCCGGCAGCGGCTGCGGGGGCGGTCAACATCCCGGTTGACGACAACTGTCCGCTCAAGAGCACGGCGAAGGTCCACCAGGACTACGACTGCATGCTCAACCAGACCAACATCGGGGCGAACAACAATAAGTTCTATGTGATCCAGGTGCTGGAGTCGGGCGGGAAGTTCTACGCGTGGAACCGCTGGGGCCGCGTCGGCGAGACCGGGCAGACGGCGCTCAAGGGGCCGTACCCGAAGGTCGAGAGCGCGATCGCGGACTACCAGTCGAAGTTCAAGGACAAGTCTGGCAACAGCTGGGAAAACCGAAAGAACTTCGTCGCCAAGGCGGGCAAGTACGCGCTCATCGAGATCGAGCGCTCGGCGGACACCTCGAAGGCCGCGGAGGTCGAGGAGAAGCTGAAGGCGATCGACAAGGCCGCCGCGGCGCTCCAGCCCAAGGTGATCAAGAAGGTTCTCCCGAGCGCCCTGCACCCGTCGGTGCAGAACTTCATGAAGCTCATCTTCGACCAGGACATGTTCAAGGGCGCGATGGCGTCCTTCGACATCGACGTGAAGAAGATGCCCCTCGGGCAGATCACCAAGTCGCAGGTGAAGAAGGGCTACGACGTCCTCGAGGAGCTCGAGCAGGCGATCAACACCGGCAACGCCAACCAGATCAACACGGTCTCGTCGAAGTTCTACACGCTCATCCCGCACAGCTTCGGCCGGCGCGTGCCGCCGCCCATCAACACCCCCGAGCTGCTTCACAAGAAGGTGGACATGCTCAACGTGCTCAACGACATCGAGATCGCGCTCACGATGGAGAAGGGCGTCACGGCGGGCCCCGAGCCTGAGGCCGAGCCGCACCCCGCAGACGAGAACTACAAGAAGGTCAAGGCCGACCTGGAGTTCATCGACCCGACCTCCGAGGAGTATGGGTGGATCCAGAAGTACCTGCAGTCCACCGGGGCCAGCTACTACAACCTCAAGCTGGTCGACGTGTTCCGCCTCAACCGGCACGGCGAGGCCGATCGCTTCAAGGCCCACGACCCCATCGGCGAGCGCAAGCTCCTCTGGCACGGCACCAACGTCGCCGTCGTGGCGGCCATCCTGGGCTCGGGGCTGCGCATCATGCCGCACTCCGGCGGGCGCGTCGGCAAGGGCATCTACCTCGCGTCGGAGAACGGCAAGTCCGTCAACTATGTGGGCTGGGCGGGCACCACGGGCGTGATGTTCCTGGCGGAGGCGGCGCTCGGCAAGGAGCACTCCATCCTCAAGGATGACTCGTCGCTGAAGGAGGCCCCGAAGGGCTTCGACTCCATCGTCGCGCGCGGCCACACCGAGCCCGACCCGCAGCACGACATCACCATCACCATCGACGGCAAGAAGGTCATCGTGCCGCAGGGCAAGCCCATCAAGGTGCCCGCGCACGCCAAGAGCTCGTTCACCCAGTCGGAGTACCTGCTCTACAAGGAGAGCCAGGTGCGGCTGCGCTACGTCCTCCGCGTCCACCGCTGACGCGCTCGCCTCCCGCCCTGGGGAGGTCTAAGACCCTCCCATACCCCGCCATGCGCCTCGTCGATCGCTACTGGTTGATGCTCACCGCCCCCGTGGTGGTGTGCCTCGGCGTCTACGGCGTCCTCGGGGCGCGCTTCCACCGTGAGGAGATGCGCGCCGAGGCGGAGACCGAGGTCCACGAGGCTGCCACGCTGCTCGCCGAGGCGGTCACGGCGCTGCCGGTGGACGTCGGGAGCGCCGAGCTCCATGCGCTCGCTGAGCGGCTCACCCGCGACACCCGGGTGCTCGGCATCGGCATCTATGGCTCCGACGGTCAGTGGATCGGGGGCTCGCGGGTGGCGCTCTCGCACCGCGCCGACCTCGACCCCATCGTGCGGGAGGCGTTCCGGGAGCGGGGCGACCAGCGCGAGCTGCGCGCGCTCGGGCAGCACGAGGCGCTGGTGCGGGTCGAGATGGTGCGCCCGTCGCGGGCGACGCTCGTGGGCGCCGTGGTGGTCATCCGCGACCTCGCGTACCTGCGCGGCGCGCTGCGGGCGTGGGGCCTCCAGCTGGCGGCGGTGGCGGGGGTGCTCACCGCGGTGATGGCGCTGCTGGCGGCGCGGCTCGCGCGCGCGATGACCGAGCCCGTGGAGCAGCTCATCGACGGCGTGTCGCGGGTGGCGGCGGGCGACCTCGAGACGGTGTGTCGACCGGCAGCGACGAGCTGCGGCGGCTGGGCGACACCTTCAACGCGCTCACCCGCTCGCTGAAGAGCGCGCGCGAGCGGCTCTCCGACGAGGAGACCGCGCGGGCGGCGCTGGAGGTCGAGATGCACCGGGCGCAGATGCTCGCGGTCGCCGGGCAGGTGGCGGCGACGCTGGGCCACGAGATCGGCTCGCCGCTCAACGTCATCCTCGGGCGGGCGCGGGTGGCCGCCGAGCGCGAGGACGTGCCCGACGACCTGCGGGCGAGCCTCCAGAGCATCGCCACGCAGTGCGAGCGCATCACGAAGGTGATGTCGCAGTTCCTTTCGCTGGCGAGGCCGTCGCCGACGGGGGTGGCCGACCGGAGCGACCTCGGGGCGGTGGCCCGGGAGGTCGTCGGGTTCATCGGGCACGAGTGCCGCCGGGCGAAGGTGCGAGCGACGGTGGACGTCCCCGCGGGCGAGCGCCTGGTGGTCGAGGCCCCGCACGACCGGATGTTCCAGGTGCTGTTCAACCTGTGCCTCAACGGGGTGCAGGCGCAGCCGGGAGGCGGGCGGCTGGAGGTCTCCGTCGCGCGGGTCGCCGAGGGCGGCCGGGCGATGGTGCGAGCGACCGTGCGCGACGGAGGGCCCGGCGTGGCCGAGGCGATACGCGGCAAGGTCTTCGATCCCTTCTTCTCGACGCGCCTCGGGAGCGGCGGCACGGGCCTCGGTCTCGCCGTCGTGGCGGGCCTCGTGAAGGAGCTCGGCGGGCGCGTGGTCGTCGACCAGGGCGCCGCCGGGAGCGACCTGCCCGGCGCC
Source organism: uncultured delta proteobacterium (assembly GCA_903860995.1). Lineage (GTDB taxonomy): Bacteria > Myxococcota_A > Polyangia > Polyangiales > SCUS01. Next base: position 3,844 of record CAIOSS010000751.1, read on the forward strand.
GTCTTCACGGTATGGTTGCCCGCGGCCGAGGCGTGAGGGAGACGGAGGATCAGATGTCGACGGCGATGATGAAGCCTGGGCGGGGGAGACTCTTCGTGGTCGACGACGACGACGACCTGGCGGCCTTCCTCCACGAGCTGCTCGGGGCGGCGGGGCACCAGGTGACGACCTTCCCCGACGCGGCGTCGGCGATGGCGGCCGTCGAGGAGCGCGCCCCCGACCTGGTGATCACGGACATGAACATGGCCGGGATGGACGGCTTCGAGCTCATCGCGCGCGTGCGTGCCTTCGACCCGCGGGTGTCGGTCATCGCGATCACGGCCTTCGGGAGCATCGAGACC
>CAIOSS010000752.1 GCA_903860995.1 uncultured delta proteobacterium
AGCAGGTGCATCAGGAACAAGAGCGACCCGTCGCTCACGCGCGGCAGCCCCGGGCCGAAGCGCCCGTTGAAGCCCATCTGCTCGGCTTCCTTGCGGATCTCCTTCTCGATCTTCTTCCACTCCACGCCGAAGGGCGGATTGGAGAGCATGTAGTCGAACACCTTGCCGTGCAGCCCGTCGGCGGAGAGCGTGTTGCCGAAAATGATGTTGGCGATGTCCTGCCCCTTGATGAGCATGTCGGCTTTGCAGATGGCGTAGGACTCGGGGTTCAGTTCCTGCCCGTACATGACCAGGCGGGCGTCGGGGTTGTGCGCCTCGAGGTGCTCGCCCGCGACGCTGAGCATGCCGCCGGTGCCGGCCGTCGGGTCGTAGAGCGAGCGCACCACGCCGGGGCGCGCGAGGGCGTCGTCGTCCTCGATGAAGAGGAGGTTCACCATCAGGCGGATGACCTCGCGCGGGGTGAAGTGCTCTCCGGCGGTCTCGTTGGAGAGCTCGGCGAACTTGCGGATGAGCTCCTCGAAGACCGTGCCCATCTGGGCGTTGCTCACCGTGGCGGGGTGCAGGTCGATGTGGGCGAACTTCTCGGTGACCAGGTAGAGCAGCCCCGCCTTCGCGAGCTTGTCGATCTGGGTGTGAAACTCGAAGCTCTCGAAGATGTCGCGCACGGCGGGCGAGAAGGCCTGCACGTAGGCGCGGAGGTTCTCGCCGATGTGGTCCTGGTCGCCCATCAGCTTCTTCAGGTCGAGGGGCGACGTGTTGAAGAAGAGCTGACCCGCCTTGCGGAGCAGGAAGGCGTCGGGGTTGAGCCCGGCCTTCTCGCGCAGGGCCTTCTCGGCGAGCACGTCGGCCTTGGTGGGCGCGAGCACGCAGTCGAGGCGCCGCAGCACCGTGAACGGGAGGATGACCTTGCCGTACTCGGACTGCCGGTAGTCCCCACGCAGGAGGTCGGCGACGGACCAGAGGAAGGCCGAGAGGTTCGGGTCGGACATGGTGGCGAAGGTCTCCTAGAGCGGAAGGCTTGCGGGCGTGGGTGCGTCGATGCTCCCCACGGGCGGGTGTACCAGAGACGCGCGGGTGCCTGCGAGGGTCGTGCGCCGGGGGGTACGGGGCGTTCCGGCGGCGCCGGGGGGGTTAGGGAGGTGCGGGGGACGTTCTGGCCCCACCCCATGCAGACAAAAAAATAAGTATAGATGAGCGCACACCCATATCTTTTTTTCTTCTCATCTAGGGGAAGTGGTTTTGATCTCCCTACCTCCCCCTCGGCATCGGCGGGCGGCTGGGTCGGTGCGCGGAGTTCACCTCCCCCCCACCGGGGGCGTATGCCTCGACAGGCGGGGCCGACGGCTGGACCTCCCGCGACGTTCGTCTCACCCCCGATTTGGAGATGCGGACCGCTGCGTCCTTCCAATGGGTGAGCGAGCGCGATGTGCCTGAACGAACGATCAACGCACGCCCACCAAACTGGGAGCACCCGTCCCGCACCCCGGGGCCAGCCGCCAGGAGCCCCACGCTGCGAACGCGCCGTCACCTCAACCAGAGGCGGTGCCGCGCCCGACTCGACCGCCACGAGCATCGCCCCGCTCGCGCGACCGACACTGCGCTCGATGCGCTGGCGGTGCCTCGGGGGAGTTCTCCCCGGGGGGTTCGCCAACCATCCACACGCCCGATCAACGCTTCGAAACAGGGAGAACCCATGAACTTCGACATCAAGAGTCGGTCGCGCCGTGTTCTGCCCGCCTGGGCATGGGTCGTGGGCGTGTTCCTCGCGACGTTTCTCGCGGGCGAGGGCGAGGCCCGGGCTCAGGTCAACGGGTGGGGTGATGGAGGCGGGCCAGCCGCGACGACATCGCCCACCCGCGAGGCGGCGATCGGTACGTTGGGCGCGAACATCCGGGTCGCAGGCGTCCTCTACTTCGACGCGGATGACGACGAGGTCGATGACGAACTGCTCATGCTCAGCAGCGACCCGGACCACTGCGAGAACGTCCCGAACCATACCCCCGACTGCGGGCCACGAGCAGCGTTCCTCAAGCGCTCCACCGGAGGATGGACGGTCTATGCCGTTGACGGTGGGGAGGTTCATACGACGTATTCGTGGATCGGCGGTTTCCACTCCGATCAGGGCAACGTGATGGTGGTCGAGTCGCGCGGCTCTTCGGAAGATCCTGACGACGGGGGACCGCCGCTCACTCATGGATACGTGTTGATCGCCTGGCGTGATGGGGCCCTGCACCTGCTCCACGATGAAGTGAGATTCCCCGACGGGGAGCGTCTCTACCTCTCCGGGGTCGAGGGCGGGTTCCGCTTCAGCAACAGTCGCGGGTGCGAGCTGAACGCACTGTTTCGCGGTAACACGATCGTCACGGACCGCGCGCCCCGGTGTCCCCCTTCGCCGCGTCGGCATCGGCGTCACCGGTGATGCTCACCACGTACATAGCAAGCTGATCACGAACGGCCGATCTGATCCTGTACCTCCGGTAGGGACAGTATCGGTGCTCCCCGGGGCAGTCGAGGCCACGGTGGAGGAAGCGTCGCGACCGGACACGCGGCGCAGAGGCTCGCACGTCGAAGGTGCAACCCGGACGGCTATTTCAGTTCGGTGAACCACGCGGCCGTGACACGCCTCTCGCAGACGACGCACAGCCGGGTCGTCGGTCCGTTCGACATCGATGCGCTCGATCGTCTCGCAGACCCTGACCGCCGTCCGCCGCGCTACTTCTTCCTCGTGGCCGATGCCTCGACCTCCGAGTCTGCCGCGTAGAGGCGCCCCGGGTACCTCGCCTCAAAGTGGGCAATCGTTGCCGCCCCAATTCCTTCGATCGCACCGGCAGCGATCACCGGCTTGATCGCCCACCCGATCACCGGCACGAAGTTCAGCGCCTCCATCGCGAACGTTTTGAGTCCGATGCTGGCGATCTCGAGGCCGCCGACAACCATCATGATATCGCCCGCCGAGAGCTGATCGCCATAAACCCGCCCGATCCAGTAGACCATGTAGGCCTCGGCGGCGGTCAGACCCAGGCTCGTGCCGAGGGGGATGGGAAGCGCCGCAAACGCCGCCCCGCCCGCCGCGTAGGCGTGAACCCACAGATGTGATCGTTCCTTGCACGTGACCTGTGACATTTCCCCGGTTCCTTCCCCGTCGCCGATGCTTCGCGGACGGCAGGCCTGCCGTCGTCTGTGCTCGGGCACATACACCAGTCCTGTGCTCGTGTCACTGTCACGGACCTGTGCCCCACGCCATGCCGTCTGCATGGCACGTCGAGTTCGCCGTCAGACGATCGAGGAGGTGGTGCGCACCCGGCTGCGCGAACTCCGAGCGTCCCGAGGGCTTACGCAGGAGCAGCTCTGCGAGAGCGCGGGCGTGAGCGTCGACGCCGTGAACCG
>CAIOSS010000753.1 GCA_903860995.1 uncultured delta proteobacterium
AGATCGATAGGTTCGGCGTCGCTTGAACCTGCACGGCCGGGAAAACAGCCCGGCGTTTTCGGCCATGCGTCGAAGCTCGCGCAGACCTCACCCCCGCTGCCGCGCGCCCCTCTCCATGAATGGTTCACTTCGGGACACATCTCACCGCGGCACCTGTTTTCTACGGGTTTGCGCGTAGTCGAAGAGGTCCATGAATCGGCGCAGCTTCCGCCAGCCACGCCAGATGACAATCCAGCCCGGCCTGCGATCGGGGCGCACCTCGTAGCCGCCGAGGCAGGCGAGCTTCGTGACGACATCCTTGATCGTCCACGCCCGTCGCGGCAGCGGCAGCTCGTGGTACCGGCACGCCTCCTTGAGCCCCGCGAGCACCTCGCCGCTGACGTGCGCGGACGCCGGCGCGTTGGGCGTCACCCGCGAGGCGTACGTCCACTGCGCGATGTGGCTCGCCAGCGGCATCACGATCGCCAGCTGCCGGCGGAAGCTCGCCAGGTCCGCAATCGGCTCGCTCTCCAGCCGTAGCGCCGACTTCCAGATCCGGTGCACCGGCTCGATCAGGTACCGATCCTCGTAGAAGCCCATCACCCTCAGCGCCTCCGCCACGCTCCCCACCGCGCACGTCGTCAGCAGCACCCAGTCGATCGGCTCCACCGCTGCCGGGGCGTCGTCCTCCCGCACCGAGATCGCCACCAACGCCACGGGCTTGGGCCGACCCTTGCGCCGCTCGGGCGGCAGAAGCGTCACGGTCGCGTAGCGCAGTTGCACCGTCGCGGTGCGTCGCGCGGGCAACTTCGCCACGCGCGCCCGGAGCGCCTCGACCGCCTTGGTGCCCTTGCGCTTCGCGGCGGCGAGCGCAGCCGCCGAGACCTCGGTGCGCACCTCGTGCTCGAACGAGTGCACCGCCTCGCGGCCGCCGAGATAGGCCCACAGGTGCTCCTCGCTCTCCGCGATGCGGCGGTCCTGCGCGGCGCGCACCACCACCAGGTGCCCGTGCCGACGAGCGAAGGTGAAGTTCTCGTAGACGTCCCCCTCGCGATCGAGTGCGTGGACCACCGTGCCGCCGATGCCCGCGGCCTGAAGCGCGAGCGCGACCCGGCGGATGCCGCGGCGCCACTTGATGCTCTCCTTCTGATGAGGCGCGCGCGACTTGTGATTCTGCCCGCGCAGGTTCCACGAGCGCGTCCAGGCGAAGGTGTCGACGACGCCGAGCAGCGCGTGATGGGCCGGGTCGACGGCTGCGCAACTGTGGACCAGATAGCCGCGCGAGCTGTTGGAGCGCAGGGGCCCGGCGTCGTCGGGCTCCGAGGGGCCGACCTTGTCGACCTCGGTGGTGTCGTGAGCGAGCACGAGCACCTCCAAGCCGTGGAGGCCCTGCAGGGTGCGCTCGCGCGCGCTTCGGGCGAGGAGTTCATCGTCCACGCGGGGATTGTCGCAGAGGCGCTGGAAGCCGCGGCGCGCGGCGCGCGAGTGGGTCGCGGTCGGGTCGTCGAAGCGGTCGAACATCAAGGCCGCGCTCGTCTGGAGACGGACGAAGAGCCGGTAGTCCGGCAGGTTGGACGGTTGCCAGATGCGCCGGACGAGGGAACGGGGGTCGAGCGGGGTGTCGGCGAGCAGCATCCCGCAGGAGAGCTCTCGGTGACCGCGCGCGCACGTCGAGATCAACCGCGCGCCGCAGGATCACAGGCGCACGAAGACCTGATCACCATGCCAAGACATCGATTTCAAAGAGGTCTTGCGAGATATGTCCCGACGTGAACCATGAATGGAGAGGAGCTGCGATCACCTGACAGCTCATCGTGAAACGCAGCCCTTCCAGGAGCCCCTCGCCATTCATGGAGAGGGGCGCGCGGCAGCGGGGGTGAGGTCTGCGCGAGCTTCGAGGCATGGCCACGTTTTCGCAACGGGGCCGCCGTTTTCGAGTCGATGGCGGGCACCCAACCATCGGATTTCCAAGGATATTCGCCCTAACTTCGCAGCGGTAGGCTTGCCCCGCCCGCATCGGCATCCATCGGTTAACGCCTATGGGG
>CAIOSS010000754.1 GCA_903860995.1 uncultured delta proteobacterium
CCCCGGCCGGGTGGGCGAGCTGGGACCAGGTGCGTTGCTTCCGGCAGCGGCTGAAGTCCCATCGGTGGTCGGTGGTGGCCCGCCTGCAACACCTCTCCGAGGCGGACCGCGCGGTGGTCACCGAGTTGCTCGAGTCGCCCGCCGGGGCACCACTTCGCATCGTCCACCGCTGGGCCCAGGACTGGTACGCGATCTGGCACGACGACGCCGGGCGACGCCGGTCGGTCCCGGAGGCCCGTGAGTGCTTCGTGCGGTGGCGAGAGGACGCCGAGGCGGGGACCCTCGCGGGGCTGCGGCAGGTGCAGCGCCGCATGACGGACGAGCGATTTGCCTCGCTCAGCCACTTCCTCCGCGACCCCCGCTGGGAGGCGACGAGCAACGGCGCGGAGCGCGCCGGCCGCAGCTTCCGCCATCGACAGGGGGCCCACTACAACCTGCGCTCGACCGTCGCCATCGGGGCGCTCATGGACGTCGCGGCCCACGAACGCCGACACGCGCGGTCGCCCGCCGCGGAACTCGCGGTCGGCCGAAGCCGACGAGGTCGGCTTCACGAGCGCACCGAGGAGGAGCTCGCGGCGGCCGCATGAACCACCCCCAACGCAAACCGCGAAGTGTCGGCCAAGCTGGGTCAGTTTAGGGTGGCCACGGACACGAGAGCGCATCACCTGTGGTGACGCGCGCGGTCTGACCTCCGGCGGTGCCCGATCGATCGACTCTTCACTTGGACCCTCGTGACGCATCGGATACGGTCCCGCCAGAGGTGGCGAGCCCAGATGCCCGATGAAACCGACCCCGATTCCTCTGCGACCGCCGCTGCCGGCGCCCAGAGCTTCAAGTCGCGGGAGCAGATCCTGCGGAGCACCCGGTGCGGCTGTTACTACTGCCTGGCGACCTTCGCCCCCTCCGAGATCGTCGAGTGGGCCGACTTCGTCGATGGGGAGGGCCAGACCGCGATCTGTCCACGCTGCAGCGTCGATTCCGTGCTCGGCGATCTCTCCGGCCAGAGCCTCGAGCGGGAGAACCTCATGCACCTCCATGTCGCGTGGTTCGGTCCATGGGTCCCGCCAGAGGAGGTCGAGCGACAACGGCACGCCTTCTGGGATCGGTTCATGGCGATGACCGAGGCGGAGTTGAGAGCAGCGGACGCGCAGGCCATGAATGACGAGACGACCAATCACGATACGGGGGTAGAGGATGGGAAAGATCGGTAAGACCGTATTCAAGCACTTCGCCGAGTTCGAGTGCCCGCGACAGCTCTTTCTCGACCTCGGCGCCGGCGATGCCCGCTGGATGTCCCCGCTGCGCACCATCGACCAGGGGGAGGCGCGTCGCGCCGGGGGTATGTCCCTCGTCGATCTCGGCAAGGCCTACGAACGGAGCGTCTACGCCGTGCTCCAGCGCAACCGGCAGGCGCGCGCACGCGAATCGGAGAACCTCGAGGATGGCCTCCGCCCCATCGCGCTCACCGCCGCGCAACTGCGAGCGTACGGCGATGAACTCCGCGGCCCCGCGGCCCTGCCCGCCCTCTATCTGCTCGAACACGAATGGGAAACGCCTGCCGGCTTCGTGCGGTTTCTGTTCGATCTCCCCGGCGGCGCGGCGCTGCCGATCAAAGAGCCGCCCGGACTCCTCCGGCCCGACGTGGTCGTCCTGCGAAGAGCCGGCGCGATCGCGGCCCACGAGATCCTGCCCGACGGGCACGTGCGCGCGCTCCCGGCCGACGAGGCCGCCGGGCGAGTCGCGATCGAACTCATCGACATCAAGCACACTCACGAGCAGGGCGTCGGCAGCACCCACTTTATCGAACTTCACTATTACGCACTCGCGCTGAGCGCTTTCCTCCGAGAACACAAACTCGAAGGCGACTTCTTTGTCTCCCTCGACGGTCACGGGATTCTGCCGCGGCGGGAGAGCTTCGAGATCGCGGAGCTGCGCTTCGGCGAACCCGCCACGCTCAGCGTGCCGTTGAGCTGGCGCGACACCGCCCATGTCTTCGAGTCCGCCCGACGACAGTTGATTGCGTTGCAGCGTAGTACCCCGGTGCGGGTCGAGGACGTCGAGGCTCGCATCCAGCGCGCCTGCGGCCATTGCAGCTACCTGCCGGACTGCACGACGAGCCTCAAGCACGGCGCCTCGCCGAAGGACTGGGACGTCGCGCTGCTCCCATTCCTCCGTCAGGGCATCGCCGAACAGCTGCGCGACCGGGGATTCTCCTCCATCGGTGAGGTGTCCGAGGGCATTCGATCCCTCCAGCCCGGAATGACCCCGACGCCCGTCGATGCGGAGATCCCCTCGCTCGAACTGAAGGCCCGGGCGCTCGTCGCCGGGAAGATCCTGCCGGCCTCCCCGGAGAACACCGCGGGCGAGCGGCTCTTGAGCATCGCGCTTCCGCGCTACACCGACGCCGAACTCTATTTCGACCTCGAGACCGACCCGACCAACGAGGTGGTCTTCGCGACCGGATTGCTCTGGTCCGTGAGCGTCGCAACGACCGCCGGGCACCGCGCGGCGCACGATGTCTGGTGGCGGTTCTGGCGCGACTACCTCGACGGCGCCCGGCAGCAGAGGTCCACGGGGAAGCGGAGTGCGCCGCCCGTCGATGCCGAGGCACTCGAGGCGCTCCTCGACCCGATGGTCGTCGCCGACACGCGGCTCGATGAAACCCAGCGTCGAGCCTTCTTTCAGGACTTCGGTCGCGCGCTGCTGGCGCTCGACGCGACCCCCGGCGCGACGCTCGAGATCTCTGATCAGCCGTACAAGAATCGAAAGGCCGAGGGCGCCGCGGAAGGCGAGGAGCCCGAACCGGAGGTCGTCCCCGGAGTCGCGCGCCCCTTCCGCGTTCAATGGCGGTTCACCTACGTGAACGGTGGGAGCCGGGTCGGCGGGGGCTACCGCGACGGGGAGCGCGTGCTCGCCGAGCGTCTCGTCGAGGGCGTCGCGTACGTCGTCCAGCTCTCGTCCGCCTACGAGACCTTCGTGGCGATGCCCGTGCCCGGCGTCGACCGCAAGGGGCAGCCGACGTTCTGGTTTCAGCGCCCCAGCTTCGCGGTGTTTCACTGGTCCCGCGAGCAGGTCGATCACATCGAAGAGCTGCTCGAGCG
>CAIOSS010000755.1 GCA_903860995.1 uncultured delta proteobacterium
GGCACCGCGCCCGCCCCGCCGCCGCGAGCGCCCGCGGTCGTCGTCGTCGCCACCGCCGGGGGGCGCGCCGCGCACGCCACCGCCGCCACCGCAATCACCCAGGAAGCCCTCTGGCGTCTCATCGCGCGCACCCTAGCAAACTCTCCGGGGGGGGTCGGTCGCAGGTGGATCACGAAGCGCGCCCGCTCGGCATCCCAGGCCCGCGGCTGCGGTCGCGGCGCTCGGACCGACCACCGGCGCCCACGGCGATCGCCTGCTCGTCTCGACCGCGCTCGCGCTCGGTCCGCTGCGACTCGTCGGCGGAGCGCCGGGGTCAGCCTCGGGCGACGCGGTTTCGCCCCTCGGCCTTCGCTCGGTACAGGGCCAGGTCGGCGTCGCGCAGCAGCGCCTCGACGTCACCGTGGAAGTCCCTCGTCGCCACCCCGAGGGAGACCGTCACCGCGATGCTCGCGTCGCGCCACGGCACCGACGTCCCCGCGACGCGTTCGCGCAGGCGCTCGGCCAACGCCGCCGCCCGGTCGTCCGGCGTGTCCCGCAGCACCACGAGAAACTCCTCGCCCCCGAGCCGCACCACCAGGTCGTCACGGCGAAACTGCTGCGTGATCGTTCGGCTCAGCGCGCGCAGCACCTCGTCGCCGCCGTCGTGCCCGTGCGCTTCGTTCACCAGCCGGAAGAAATCGAGGTCCAGCGCGATGGCGGTCAGGGTCGCCGGGCGCGCGGGGTCCGCCGCGTCGCGCCACGACTGGAGGTGCGTCGCCAGTCCGCGGCGGTTCAAGAGGCCCGTGAGCGGATCGGACAGCGCCTGCTCCACCAGCGCGACCTCGCGTCGCCGGCGCGCGCTCACGTCGCGCCCGACCGCGACGAACTGCGAGGCCTCGCCCGACTCGTCGACCACCGTCGTGAGGTGCGTGTCGCACCAGAGCGTCCCGCCGTCGGCGCCGGCGTACTCGGCCTCGAAGTTCGACCACCCCTGCCCGAGCGCCTCGTCGGCCAGGGCGCGGAGATCGGGCGCGTCGGCGCCGTCTCGCGCGAAGAGCGCTGCCCAGGGTCGACCGACGACCTCGGTGCCCAGCCCGAGCATGCGCTCGATCGATCGGTTCGCTTGAATCACCCGCAGGTCGAGGTCGAGCGAGGCCACCAGGTACCCTTCGATGCTCTCGAGCACCACCGCGAGGTTGCGCTGCTGAATCGTCAGCTGACGCTCCTGCTCGACCCGCTGCGTGACGTCCTCGATCACGACCATGCACGCGTCGACGCCCGTGATGAGCACCGACAGCGAGAGGTGATGCATCCGTCCGCGCGGGTCGTGGAAGTCGACCGCGCGCTGCCTCACGACCGCCCCGGGCGACGACATCGCCGCGCGGGCCTGCTCGGCGAGCGGACCGTCGAGCGCGGCGAGCAGGGCCCAGCCCGACGCGGGATCGATCGACAGCCCGAGACCGTGCAACAGCACGACGAGGCGCGGGGTGAGCAGGTCGATCGCGCCGGAGCCGCCGATGCGGAGCACAGCGACCGGAAACTGGTAGACGAACTGCAGCAGCGACTCGTAATCCCGCGCGAGGTCGTCAGACACGGAGCCGGTCCATGATGAGAATGTACGTGAATGTCGCGGAAGCGGACTTGAGCAGGCGCAGCCGCACCGGCGCGGGCTTCATCCGCAGCGTAAGCAGATAGTCGAGCGCGACATCGAGCTCCGGCTCCTCACGAAACCGATCGCCGACGAGGTGGTTGTTCATGCACGGCGCGACGTCGGTGAAGAAGAGCCGCCCGATCACCCTCCCGCTGGAAAGGCCCGCCCGTGCAGACTCGAAGGCGTTGTAGGCGACCACCCTTCCGCCGGCGTCCAGGCGCACCACGCCGAAGTTCTCCCGGTCGAGGTCTTCCGCGGTCGAGGCTTCGAGTTGGGCCAGCGCGTCGGCATCGTCGATCTCCATCGCCTGGGACTCTCCTCCTGCGTTGGAGCGCACCGAACTGCTCCTCCCGCGTTAGAGCGGTCCTCCAACGCGTCTGGTACGTGACCTCACCCCCAGCCCCCTCTCCATGAATGGAGAGGGGGTCGGAGTGGGACGAGATCGCTTGAATTCTCGCTCATTGCTCCCCCTCTCCATTCATGGAGAGGGGGCTGGGGGGTGAGGTCGCTGAACGCGTACCCGACGCGGTGGAGAACCGCTCTACTCTACCGATACCCTGCGTCCGTCAAGCACGAGCTGGTCGACCGACGCCCCCAGATTCCGGCGCTGCGCGCCCGCGACCCGCGGCGGACGTCGCGTCCTGTGAGGGCCTGGCGATCCGATGGAGTCCGCCGTCGCCGTCCTGCTCGCGCTGCCCCTGCGCCGCCGGCGCCGGCCCGATCGCCGCCAGCCTGGAGGTCCACACCGCCCGGTACCTCGCGTCGATCCGCGGTCAAACCCCGCACAAGGCGTTGTTCGTGCCCGTGATGCCCGTGTACCCAAGGTTCTGGACCGCTCGAGTCGCGTCTTGTAGAGCTACGTCGATGGCACGAATGACTCAAAAACCAACGGACGGTGCGATGGCAGGTCAGGCTGGGAGCGTCGACGCAACGGAAACCCTCGACGGCTTGACCCTGGAGGAGGAAGGAATGCCCGAGGGCTCTCTTGATTTGTCCTCCCGGGAGGCGCTCGCAGTCGTGGAGGCGTGCGGCCGCTCGCAGGCGATGATCTACTTCGACATGGCGGGGCTCATCCTCACGGCGAACGATAAGTTCCTGGACTTGATGGGCTATTCGCTCGACGAGATCCGCGGCAAGCACCACAGCCTCTTCCTCGAGGCCTCGGAGGCGAAGAGCCCAGCCTACCGGGAATTCTGGGCGAAACTTAATCGGGGAGAGCACCATCAGACAGAGTTCAAACGCACCGCCAAAGGCGGGAAGAGCGTCTGGATCCAAGCCTCCTACAACCCCATCTTCGGGTCTGACGGTCGACCCTACAAGGTCGTGAAACTGGCGACGGACGTGACGGAGAAGAAGCTCCAGAGCGCCGATTTCGCCGGTCAGATCGCCGCGATCGGCAAGTCCCAGGCGGTGATCGAGTTCGGGATGGACGGGATGGTGATCGCGGCCAACCAGAACTTCCTCGATACGTTCGGATATACACTCGGCGAGATCCGCGGCAAGCACCATCGGATGTTCGTGCACGAGGACGAGCGCCGGAGCGAGGAGTACACGAGGTTCTGGGGGAAGCTGAACCGGGGTGAGTATGATTCGGGGGAGTTTTGCCGCATCGGGAAGGGCGGGCGCGAAGTGTGGATTCAGGCGTCCTACAACCCGATTCTCGACCTCGGCGGCAAGCC
>CAIOSS010000756.1 GCA_903860995.1 uncultured delta proteobacterium
CCGCGTGGGCGTCGCCGCGCCAGAAGCGCCGGGCCGTGGCGGCCTGCACGCCGTGCCATTGCATCACGGCGGCGCCGAGGCCGACGTCCAGCGGGCCGCGCGGGAGCGGCGCTTCGAGGGCGGCGAGCGCGCGGTGCAGGTGCTCGGCGAAGGCGCAGGGGTCGCCCGCGGTGACGATCACGGCCTGCGGCGAGAGGCAGCCGCGCTGGTCGTACCAGGCGACGTCCTCGGCGACGCGGGCGGCGGCGGCGGCGTGGTCGGTGGTGCGTACGACGGAGAGCGCGAAGCCGTGGCCGCGGCCCTCGAAGGTGACGCCGGGTGGGAGCGACGCGCGCAGCGCCGCGAGGGTGTCGTCGGCGCCGTACGCGATGAGGTGGTCGAAGGGCGCGTCGGCGGGCGCGTCGCCGGGGCACAGCAGGCGGGCGAAGCGGGGCTGGTGCCGCGAGGGCTTGAGGGTGACCGACGCGGCGCCGCGCAGCAGCGGCAGCGCGAGGGCCCGCAGCGGGGCCGTGGCCACCGACGCGGCGAGGACGACCCGCACGCGCCTGCCCGCGAGCTCGCGCGTGGCGAGGGCGTCGAGGGCGGCGGGGGTGTAGCGCGCGGTCACCCGGTCGAGCGCGAGGGCGGCGTGCGCGGGGTGCAGGGCGCCGTCGAGGCAGAGGGCGTCGAGGGCGGCGCGCCGGGTATCCCCGGGGTCGCGCAGGCCGTGGGCGAGCGCGAGGAGGGCCGGGGAGGGGCTTGTGCCCTCGTTCGATCGAAGGTAGAGACCCACCGCCCTTTTGAGGAGTGTTTCCATGAGCAAGCTCGCAACGTTGTTGACCGGTTCGCAGTCCAAGCTGGCCGGGTATCTCACCGAAAACAAGATCGACCCGGCCCGCGTGCTGGTCGCCTCCGCGCAGATCGAGACGCTGCAGCCGGAAGACCGCGCCATCCGCCTGGCCAAGCGCCAGACGCGCGGCAAGGACGACGACGCCGCCAAGGCCGCCAAGGCCAAGCGCGCCCGCACCGGCCGCCCGGTGACCCTGCCCGGCCTCACCAAGGCCCTCAAGGGCGATTCGCTCTCCGGTCCGTACAAGCTCCGCGTGCTGCGCGCGGTGGCCCGCATCGCCGAGCAGAAGAAGCTCGCGGCGCCGGAGCTCAGCAACCTCTTCTAGAGCCCGCGGCGGCCGTTCATCCGACGGTCGCCCGCGACCCGGCTCGCCTCCTCCCTCCATCCCCTTCAAGACGGCCCCCGGCGGCTCGACGCGAGCACGTTCGGCGTGTTACCGCGTCGGTATCTCCATGACCGCTGCGCACCGGCTCTCCGCCCGCTCCGACGTCGGCCGCCGACGCGAGCATAACGAAGACACCTTCCTCTGCAACGCGGCCCTCGGGCTGTACATCGTGGCCGACGGGATGGGCGGTCACGCCGCGGGCGAGGTGGCCGCCGCGATCGCCTCGCAGCGGGTCGAGACGGAGGTCGAGCGGCACCGCAGCATGCTCGACGCGTTCGCGCGGCAAGACCCGGGGGTGCGCCCGGACGACGTGAAGCTCATGCTGGCCAACGCCGTGCGCGCCGCCAACGGCGAGGTGTGGGCCGCCGCGCAGGCCAACGCCGCGCGCCGGGGCATGGGCACCACGCTCACGGCCATGGTGGTGGTCGGGCGGCGGTGCTTCCTCGCGCACGTCGGCGACTCGCGGGCCTACCTGGTGCGCGGCGCGGAGGTGCGGCTGCTCACCGAGGACCACTCGGTGGTCAACGAGCTGCGCCGCCGCGGCAAGCTCACGCAGGAGGCGCTCGCGAAGGTGGCCCACAAGAACGCCATCACCCGCGCGGTGGGGGTGTTCGAGAACGTGGAGGTCGACACCTTCCACATCCTGGCGGCGCCGGGCGACCGCTTCGTGCTGTGCTCCGACGGGCTGCACCGATACCTCGACACCGACGACGCGCTGCGCCCGCTGCTGGAGGGCGTCACCGAGGAGGCTGCCACGCAGCGGCTCATCGACTACGCCAACGAGCGCGGCGGCGCGGACAACATCACCGCGGTGGTGGTCACGCTGCCCGACGAGGACACCCGGCAGACCGTGGTGGCCGAGCTCACCCGCTCGTACGCGACGCTCTCGGCGCTGCCCTTCTTCCGGCACCTCGAGCCGCGGGAGATCCTGGTGCTGCAGGCCGCGGCGAAGGTGCGCGACGTCGAGCCGGGCATCGAGGTGGTGCGCGAGGGCGAGCCGGGCGAGGCGATGTTCCTCATCGTGCAGGGCAGGTGCGTGGTGAAGAAGGGCGAGATGGAGATCGCCCGCCTCGGGCCGGGCGAGCACTTCGGCGAGATGGCCCTCGTCGAGCGCGCCCCGCGCAGCGCGACGGTGGTGGCCGAGGACGACACGCGGCTGCTGGAGATCGCCCGCGCGGACTTCTTCCGCGTGCTGCGCGAGTCGAGCGACACCGCCGTGAAGCTGCTCTGGAACATCGTGTCGGTGCTCGCGTCGCGGCTGCGCGAGACCTCGTCGCAGCTGGGCGAGGCGCGCGAGCAGCTGGTCGCCGACGACCTCACCGCGCAGCTCTTCGACGAGTACCCCACGGTGGTCAGCCGCGAGGTGCGGGAGAACCGCGACACCATGCCCGCGATCCCGCGCGGCGGCACCCTCCCCCGCTAAGCGGTGCCCACGCGACGGCTCGGTGCCCTGGCGGTGCTGGTCGCGCTGCTGCACGCGCTGCGCTTCAGCGGGTGCAGCGTCGACGACGCGTACATCTCGTTCCGCTACGCGCTCAACCTCGCCGAGGGCCGCGGGCTCGTCTACAACGCGGGCGAGCGCGTCGAGGGATACACCAACTTCCTCTGGACCCTCCTCGCCGCGGTCTTCCACCGCGCCGGCGCCCCGACCCCCCTCTGGATGCCCCTCGTCTCCCTCGCCGCGCTGCTCGCGCTCGTGTGGGTCACCGTCCAGGCCGCGCGCTCGCTCGACCCCGACGACCCGTCGCCCCGGGCCCTCGGCGGCGCCGTCGCGGGCCTCGTCGTCGCCCTCTCCGCGGGCCTCGCCTACCACGCCTTCGCGGGCCTCGAGACCGTCGCGTTCACCCTCGCCTGGACCGTCGCCGCCGTCGCCGCCGTGCAGTCGCGCCCGGTGCGCTTCGCCCTCGCCGCGGCGGTCGCCTTCCTGCTCCGCCCCGAGGCGGGGCTGCTCGCGCTCTGGGGCCTCGCCGCGCTCGCGTCCCCAGCGCCGTCCGCGCCGTCCGCGCCGTCCGCGCGCCGCGCCGTGCTCCTCGCCGGGGCGCTGCTGGCCGCGCTGCTCGCCCCCTACCTGCTATGGAAGTACTGGTATTTCCATAGCCTTTTGCCCAACACCCTGGGCGCCAAGAGCCCCGATCGCGCGGCCGGGCTGCGCTACCTCGGCGCCTGGCTGGGCTCCGCCGGGGGGCTCCTCGCCGTGTCCGCCGCGGGCCTGCGCCCGATGCGCCGCGCCGATCGCTGGCTGCTGGGCCTCGTCGCCCTGCACTCCCTCGCCGTGGTGCTCGAGGGCGGCGACTGGATGTTCGGCGCGCGGCTGCTGCTCCCGTCGCTGCCGTGCCTCGCGATCGTCTTCGAGGGCCGCGCGCGCCCGCAGCTCGCCCGCCCCGGCGCGTGGCGCCTCGCCGCCTTCGCCGCGGCGCTCCTCTGGGCCGGGCAGAACCTCCGCGAGGGCGCGCAAATCAGCCACGCCAACGAGCTCACCGCCCCGCAGGACCTCGCCCACTCCGCCATCGCGCGAGAGCTTCTCGGCCGCGGCGCGCGCTCCGTCGCCCTCCACGACATCGGGGTGTTCGGCTACGCCGTCCCGGCGATGACCCTCCACGACCTGGGCGGGCTCACCGACCCGGTGCTGGCCCGCTACCCCGGCGGCATGGGGCGCAAGCGCATCGACGACGCCTGGCTCGCGCTGCGCGCCCCCGACCTGGTGCTGCTCAACGCCTTCCCCGTCGGGGCGCCGGGAGACCCCCACCCGACCATCCGGGTGCAGTGGCCCGTCGAGCGCCGGCTGATGGCCCTCGGGGCGTTTCGTGAGCGCTACGTCCCGGAGTGCGTCGCGAGCGTGGCCGGGTACCACCTCCTGCTCGCCTACCGCCGCCGCGACCGGGCGCTCGCCCCCGCGCCCCGAGACCCCAACTGCACCACCATGGACGAGGCCCTGCGCCACGCCGGCCGCTGGAGCAGCTCGCTCGCCGCGGCCTTCTCGCCGGACTGAAGCCCCCCGGCGATTGTATCGACGCCATAGGCAATACCATGAAGAACATATCGATTCTGTGTAGGGTGCTCGCGGGGGTACACCATCGATCCATGAGCACCACGGCACCGGCGCGCGCCCTCCACCTCCTCCTCGTGCTGTCGCTGGCCGCCGCGGGCTGCGGCGCCTCGGTGACGCCCGCCCCGGAGGGCGGCGACGCCGGGAGCCTGTCCCCGGACGCCCCCTCCGCCCAGGCCCTGACGCCCGCGCCGAGCACCGCGAGCTGCGCCGAGGTGCGGGCGGCGTGCGGCGCCGAACCGCAGGCCTTCGTGCGCGGCCACGCCGCGGGCCTGACGGGCCTCGAGGGCGCCCGGGTGCGCTTCGCGATGCGCTACCTGTTGCGCGACGGCGACGAGCTGAACGAACCGCGCGGGGTGGTCTCGGCGGCGTCGGAGGTGCGAGGCGGGGCCTTCGAGGCCTGCGTGTGCATGCCCCGCGGGGCAAATCTCTACCCCGAGATCGCCGCGGTGGTCTTCGCGCCGGGCTCGACCGGGGAGACCGGGCGCGACGTGGCGCGGGCGGTGTTCAGCCAGCGCTACGCCACCCTGGGCGACGAGGACCTCTCCGTGGCCCTGGGCCAGACCCCCACGGCGCCGCAGGCCGAGGCCGCGCTCGCCGGGCTCTCCGACCGCTAGCGCTCCCTGCGCGTCCGCGGGCTCGACCCCGCCGTCGAGGGCATCCGGGTCTTCGCGGGCCTGGTCGCCGACGAGCGCCGCGAGCTCGATGGCCTGGGCGCGTGGGCGGAGGGCAGCGCGCTCCGGGGCCTCTGCCAGGCGCTGAGCCTGCAAGACATCCGCGAGCGCTGAGAGGGGGGGGGTGGGTCAGTCCGCGGCGGCAACACACGCAGCCGAGGTGAACATTCCAGGCTACGGGCCGGCGTCGCTGACGCCGCTGTCGGTGCGGCCGACGCGCGGCACGCAGGCGGGGATCTGGCTTTCTGGGGTCGGGTTGGTCGGGCAGCAGATGCAGGCCCCGTTGCCGGGGCAGTCACGCTCGGGGTTGATCTCGATGCGGCAGGTGTCCGTGTCCGTGTTGCAGTCGGAGTTCTGCTGACAGCGCTGCCCCGAGGTCTGCGAGGTGCACCCCGCCAGCGTGGCGAAGAGGAAGAAGAACGCGGTCCATCGCATGATCGTCGGGCACTCCACGGAAGCTGAATCGTCGGGTCGTTCGGGCGGCGCAGTCTATCCAGATGCCCCCTCATGGCAATGGGCGCCCACGGGGAGGATCCCGGGATTCGGCGATCTGCGCCCGCGCGCCGATCAGCGCCGGTCGTACGCGCAGCGGAAGCCCAGGTTGCGCTCCCTCGCGTCGGGCAGCCGCCGCGACCGCGCCGTCGTCCTCGCCAGGAACATCGGCAGGTCAAAGGCCCCGCCGCGCACCACCCGCTCGCTGCCGTCGCGCGGCCCGGCGGGGGTCACCGCGCGGTCCGGGCGATGGCCCGCGCCGTCCGCCGAGGCCCGGTCGGCCACCCACTCCTGCGCGTTGCCGGCCATGTCGAGCGCCCCCTCGGGCGACGCCCCGCTGGGGTACGACCCCACCGGCGCCGCGAGCGCGAAGCCGTCGTCGTCGTCGCGGCACGCGGGGTCGACCGCCCCGTGGTTGAACCTCCCCGGGTCGGTCACCCACCCCCACGGGAAGGTGCGCCCGTCGCGCCCCCGCGCCGCGCGCTCCCACTCCGCCTCGGTGGGCAGCCTCCCCCCCGCCCACGCGCAGTACGCCGCCGCGTCGGCCCAGCGCACGCCCGTCACCGGCAGCGTCGCCCCGCCCGTCTGCGGCGTCCCCGGCGCGTCGAGCGGGGCAACACAGTCCCCGCGGCGCACGCAGCGGTCGTAGGCCGCGACGGTCACCTCCGTGCGGTCGATGCCGTACGCGGGCAGCCACACCTCGTGCGCCATCGCCTCGTGCGCGAAGTACTCCAGCCCGCACGTGGGGACGGCGTCCGGGAAGGGATCGACCCTGCAGACCATCAGCAGGATGTTGTAGCCCTCGCGCACCACCGGGTCGGCGACCGGGGCGCCGCGCACCGCCGCGAAGCGCTCGAGCTCGCGCACGCACATCGTCCGCGCCTGGTCGAGGCCCGCCGGGTCGGAGCCCATCACGAAGGTCCCCGCGCCCACGCGCACCACGGGCGACGGCGCCGGGGTGACGGCGCTTACCCCGCCCCGTAAAGCGACGCTCGGCAGCGGCGCCTGCGCGCGCGCCCACAGCCCCGCGAGGGCCGCCGCGAGGCCGATGGCCGGGGCGGCGCGGGGGGGGCGTGTCGGTCGCGCGGTGCTCATCGGTCGCTGCGGGGGGATTGTTTACACCCGGTGGATGCCGCATAAGCAGCCCCGCCCTTATGACAGATACCCCTGAATCGAACGCTCTGCCCATCACCCGCGCGGGTTACGTCGCGCTGGTGGGCCGCCCCAACGTGGGCAAGAGCACCCTGCTCAACGCCCTCGTAGGCGAGTCCCTCTCCATCGTCACCCCCAACCCGGAGACCACCCGCGACCGCGTGATGGCCGTCGTCACCCGCCCGCAGGGTCTGCCGGCGCAGCTCGTGATCGTCGACACCCCCGGAATCCACCGGCCGCACCGCAAGCTCGGCGAGTACATGAACGCCGAGGCCCGCGCCGCCGCCGAGGGGGCCGACGTGGTGGTCATGGTCGTCGACGCGAGCGACGGCCACGCGGGCCCGAGCCGCGAGGAGTACGTGCTGGAGGCCCTCGCGGGCGTCACGACGCGGGTGTTCCTGGTGATCAACAAGATCGACCGGGTGAAGACGCGCGAGGCCCTGCTGCCGCTCATCGAGGCCTACGCCAAGAAGCGGGAATTCGCGGCCATCGTGCCCATCGCGGCGGAGAAGGACGACGGCGTCGGGCACCTGATGCGCGCGCTGGTCGACGAGCTCCCCGAAGGCGGGGCGCTCTTCGCCGACGACACGCTCACCGACCGGCCGGAGAAGTACTTCGTGGCCGAGCGCATCCGCGAGGCGGTGATCGGCGAGACCGGCGCCGAGGTGCCGTACGTGACCGCGGTGGAGATCGAGAGCTACGACGAGCGGCCGGCGGTGCCGCGCATCCGGGCGGCCATCCACGTCGAGCGCGACGGGCAGAAGAAGATCCTGGTGGGGTCGGGCGGCGAGAAGATCAAGGCGATCGGCGCGCGGGCGCGGTCGAGCATCGAGCAGTTCCTGGGGAAGCAGGTGTTCCTGGAGCTGTGGGTGCAGGTGACGCCAGACTGGACGCGCAACGCCGACGCGTTGAAGACGCTCGGGTACGTGCAGGCAGAGAAGGGTGACGCGAAATGAGCCGCAGCGATCGGGCAGAACTCCCCGCCGAGGTTCGCGTCGCGCGCGGCAACCGCCCGCTGGTGGCGATCGTCGGGCGCCCCAACGTGGGCAAGAGCACCCTCTTCAACCGCCTCGTGGGCAAGCACCTGGCCATCGTGCAGGACGAGCCGGGGGTGACCCGCGACCGGCACTTCGCCGACGCCGAGGTGCGCGGCCGGGCCTACGTGCTGGTCGACACCGGCGGCTTCGAGCACGACGCCAAGGACGCGATGATGGCCGGCGTGCGCGACCAGGTGAAGCTGGCCGTCGCCGAGGCCGACCTGGTGATCTTCGTGGCCGACGGCACGGTGCCCCTCACCGAGGCCGACCACGAGGCGCTGAAGCTCCTGCGCAAGGCGGGGCGGCCGGTGATCTACCTGGCCAACAAGGCCGATAGCGCGTCGCGGGCGATGGAGGCGATGGAGCTGTACCGCGCCGGCGCCGACCAGGTGATCGCGGTGAGCGCGCTGCACGGCCGCGGGTTGGTCGAGCTCGACGCCGCGCTCGAGAAGATGATGCCCGAGGACACGGCGGAGGACGTTCCGCTGGACGAGAACGTCGCGCGCGTGGCGGTGGTGGGCCGGCCCAACGCGGGCAAGAGCTCGCTGATCAACAAGCTCATCGGGAGTGAGCGGCTGCTGGTGACGGACGTGCCGGGCACGACCCGCGACGCCATCGACACGCTCGTGACCAAGGGGGAGAAGCAGTACGTGTTCGTCGACACGGCGGGCATCCGGCGCAAGCGCTCGGTGTCGGCGCCCGTGGAGATGACCAGCGTGATGCAGGCCATCCGGGCGATGGAGCGCTGCGACGTGGTGGTGGTGCTCCTCGACGTGACGGAGAACCTGTCGGATCAAGACCTGCGGCTGATCTCGCTGGCGGAGGAGCGCGGCCGGGCGGTGATCCTCGGGCTCAACAAGGTCGACAAGGTCGACATGGCGACGGAGCGCAAGGCCGTGGCCGAGGCGCACCGGAAGCTCACCTTCGCGCCGTGGATCCCGATCCTGAAGATGTCGGCCAAGGCGGGGCGGGGGACGAGCAACCTGCTCGCGATGGTCGACCGCGCGTGGGAGTCACACGGCAAGCGCATCGGCACGGGCGAGGTGAACCGCTTCTTCGAGGAGGTGATCACCAAGCACCCGCCGCCCGTGCACGCGGGCCGCTCGCCGCGCATCTACTACATCAGCCAGGTGGGCACGCACCCGCCGCGCTTCGCGGCGGTGGTGAACTACATCGAGGCGATGGCCGAGAGCTACGCGCGCTACATGCAGAACCAACTGCGCGAGCGCTTCGGCTTCGAGGCGGTGCCGGTGCGCGTGAGCTTCCGCGCGAAGCGCAAGCGCGACGACCTGTCGGGCCCTCCGAAGCCCTCGATGCAGGCCAACAAGCCCCGCCGCGGGGGGTGAGTCGGGCGCCATCGCCCGGCGCTGCCTCAATCCCCCGGAACCTCACCCCCCTCACGGCGGTGTCGTGCAGCCATCGCCGTGCTGCGCGCCCCCTCGCTCCACCTCCTCGCGCCCTGCGCCCTGATCCTGCTGCCGCAGACCGCGCGGGCGCAGTGCCCGCTCCTCGGAGACGCCACCGCTCCCATGCCGCTCGCATCCCCCCATGCGCGCCGACCGCGATGCCCGTTGACCGCCGTGCCGCGCGGGGTGTCCTCTCGGCGTCTGGAGGTCTCCGATGCGCCCAGTCTCCCGCCTCGCGCTGCTCACCGCCGCACTCTCGCTCGTCGCCTGTAGCGGCGAGGTCTCGGTCGTCGGCGGAGACGCCAGCGTCCCGATCGACCTCGGCGTCCAGGACATCGGCCTCCCCGATGTCCCCTCGGCCATGGACGTTCCGCTCCCCATCGACGCCCCCGACGCGCCCGACGTCCCGCCGGCCGACACCGGCCCCGCGCGCTGCGCCGCCGACCCCGACTGCGTCGGCAGCCCCGGGGGCCCGGCCTGCGACGTCGCCTCGGGCCGCTGCGTCACCTGCACCCCGGCGAGCGACCGCTGCCCCGCGGGCCAGTATTGCGTCGGCGCCACCAACACCTGCGCCGCCGGCTGCCGCGACGACCTGTCCTGCGGGGGCGGCGGGGCCGACGGCGGCGCCGGCAGCACGCGGCGCTGCGACACCAACACCCGCGCCTGCGTCGACTGCATCACCGACGAGCACTGCCCCTCCGGCACCCTCTGCGTCGGCAACCTCTGCGTCGCCGGCTGCAGCGCCGCCCGCGCGTGCCCGTCGTCCCAGCAGTGCTGCTCGGGCGCCTGCGTCGACGCGCAGAGCAACACCGCCCACTGCGGCGCCTGCGACCAGCGCTGCGCCGTCGCCAACGCCTCGCCCCGCTGCCTCAACGGCGCGTGCACCGTCGCCGCCTGCGTCGCCCCCTTCGGCGACTGCGACGGCACCCCCGGCAACGGCTGCGAGGTCGACACCTCCCGCGACGTCGCCCACTGCGGCGGCTGCGGCGCGCCCTGCGCCGCGCGGCCCAACACCGCCGCGAGCTGCGCCGGGGGCGCCTGCGTGTACGCCTGCGCCGCGGGCTTCGCGGACTGCGACGGCGACCCGAGCAACGGCTGCGAGGTCGACACCCGCACCAGCACCACGCACTGCGGCGGCTGCGGCGCGCGCTGCTCCCCGGCCAACGCCACGGCCGCCTGCGCGGCGGGCGCGTGCACCATCGGCGCGTGCACCGGGGGCTACGGCGACTGCGACGGCAACGTCACCAACGGCTGCGAGGCCGACCTCCCGGTGTCGGTGAGCCACTGCGGCGCGTGCGGCAACCGCTGCCCCGCCAGCGCCAACGCGGCGCCGGTGTGCGTCGGCGGGGCGTGCTCGTCGGTGTGCACCGCGGG
Organism: uncultured delta proteobacterium; assembly: GCA_903860995.1. Lineage (GTDB taxonomy): Bacteria > Myxococcota_A > Polyangia > Polyangiales > SCUS01. The sequence continues at coordinate 10,396 of CAIOSS010000756.1, forward strand.
CTTCGCCGACTGCGACAGCGCCCCGGGCACCGGGTGCGAGGTCGACGTGCGCGTCGACGGCAACCACTGCGGCAGCTGCGGCCGGCGGTGCAGCAGCGTCGGGGGCACCTCCACCTGCGCGACCGGCGCGTGCACGGTGCGCTGCGACGCGGGCCGCGGCGACTGCGACGGCAACGCGCTCACCGGCTGCGAGGTCGACCTGCGCGCGAGCAGCGCCCACTGCGGCGCCTGCGGCGTGGCCTGCGACGCCAACGCGGCCTGCGCCGTGGTCGGCGGCGCCCCGGGGTGCGCGTGCAACCCGGGCTACACGGGCAGCGGGCTCGCCTGCGTCGACGTCGACGAGTGCCTCGCGGGCAACGGCGGCTGCGACGCCAACGCCACCTGCATCAACACCGTCGGCGGGCGCACCTGCACCTGCAACACGGCCTTCACGGGCAACGGGCTCACCTGCGCGCCGGTGGTGATCGAGCTCACCATCGCGGCCAGCACCACGGGCTACAACGTCTTCCTCCAGGCGGGGGCGCCGATGATCCCTCGGGTGGTGCAGGTCACGGTGAACCCGGGCGTGGTGGTGAGCTCGACGAGCCCCGCGGCGCCGGCCTTCGTCTCCGGGGCCCTGCGCCCCGGCTCCGAGCTGCGCATCGTCAACCGCGGCACCATCGTGGGCGCTGGGGGCGCTGGGGGCGCCGGGGGCGGCTACGGCAACGGCTCGCCCAACCCGCAGAGCCCCGGGGCGCCGGGCGGCGCGGCCATCTCGACCAGCGTGCGCCTGGTGATCGACAACACCAGC